>CAZOTX010000001.1:0-17915 GCA_964582835.1 uncultured Pseudomonadota bacterium
ATATCCTGAGTAGTTTGCGGATGGTGAAATCAGAAGCAGAAATTGAGAAAATTACACATATTTGTAACATTGTTTCGCGAACTTTTGAACGTGCAAACGATATATTTTTCGGTGGTCAACCGCTTTCTGAGTCCTTTCGTGCTTTTCGCATAGAATGCCTGGCACAAGGGGCAGATGATGTTCCATATTTAGCTGGGGGTGCGGACCAAGGGGGTTATCGTGATATTATATCACCACCTTCGCATCGTCCTTTACAGTCTGGAGATATTTTAATGTTTGACACAGGTGCAACCTTTGACGGATATTTTTGTGACTTTGATCGTAATTTTGCAATAGAGAAATCTGACGACTTAGCGAACTACACCTATGATATTCTTTGGCGGGCAACAGAAGCTGGTATTTCAACCGCTAGGCCAGGCATTACCTGTCGAGAGTTGTTTCAGTCGATGCAAAATGTTATTTCTGAAATTGATGTTCAGGGGGGCGAGGTTGGGCGATATGGCCATGGTCTGGGAATGCAGTTGACGGAATGGCCTTCTCATGCGGATTTTGATGAAACTGTTTTAGAAGAAAATATGGTAATCACACTAGAGCCGTCAGTAAATTATGGAGATGGACTTATCATGGTCCATGAAGAAAACATAGTTGTGCAAAATGGTGCTCCACGAATTTTGTCCAAGCGTGCTCCACCTGAACTACCAATTATATGTGGGTGATAAAAATTATTTTGACATTAGAAAATTTGATCTTTTAGTTTGCATACTTTACAAACTTGATTCTGAGATTAAACTTGTACCATCTGGTTTGAATCTAATAATATTTTTTAGGAGAATTGTAATATGAATCATACAGAATCGAAAGTAAGCTCAACGATAGATTTTTTGGCAGACGGTAAGCATCATGGATATTTGAGTATCCCACATTCTCATAATAACTCTGGATGGGGAGCAGTGCATCTTCCGATTGTGTCGATCCGAAACGGTGTCGGGAAGACGATGCTTCTGACAGGCGGAAATCATGGTGACGAATACGAGGGGCCGATCGCTTTGATGAAACTTGCGAGAACTCTCGAAACCATGGAAATATGCGGTCAGGTGATTATAATCCCAGCATTAAACTTTCCCGCTGTTTTAACCGGGACAAGGCTGTCGCCGATTGATGGAATTAACATGAACAGGGCGTTCCCGGGCAGACGAGATGGATCAGTTTCCTTGATGATCGCTCATTTCGTTCATCAAAAAATCCTACCATTGTCAGATGTCGTTCTCGATATTCATTCCGGTGGAAAATCTATGATGTTTTCTCCTTTCGCCTGTTATCACCGAATTTCTGATGAGAAAGTCATGGAACGGGCGAAACAGGCAATGTTGGCTTTCGGGGCTCCTATTGGTTTGGAACTTGTTGAACTAGATGCAGAGGGCATGCTCGATACAGATGTTGAGGAGATGGGAAAAATATTTGTTGGTTGTGAACTCGGTGGAGGAGGAACGTCTACTCCGGAAACAGTTTTGATCGCAGAAATTGGTATTAGGAACTTGCTTGCACATTTTGAGATCATTAACGAAAAGTCTCTAAGTCGTGAAGATAGAGGACTTCCGTCAACGAGATTGATGAACATGCCTGATTCGGACTGCTATTTAATCAGTAACGATTATGGAATTTTTGAAACATTGATCGATCTTGGTGAGACACTCAAAAAAGGGGATCTAGTTGGTCAAGTCCATTTTCCTGAAAAACCGGAACGTGTACCTGTCGTTTACTGTGCGGGTCGAGATGGAACCCTGATCGGACGTACTCACAAGGCACTGGTAGGAACAGGTGACTTCTTGGGGATGATTGCTTCCGAGATATGAATTAGCAAAGTGGGGTTTTTCTTTCTATCTAAATTGTTGAAAAATTTGATTATTATACAAATTTTTTGTCAGCATTTGAGTGTAAATGTGTAGATTTTTAGGCCGTACCTGTATAAAAGATGATACTATGGTTTTTGGATAAACATTTTCGATAGATAAAGAAATTTTGTATTCGTAGAAAAAACTAAATTTAAAGTAGTAAAATAATGGCAAATATTCTATCGGAAAAACAGATTCAGCAATACAACCAAAATGGTTTTGTCTCGCCAATACGTATCATGTCAGAAGAAGAGGCGGACTCAATTAGGGCTAAAATTGAAGAAATTGAAAGAGAGTTTCCAGAAGATTTCAATTCAGAAAATCGCAATAATTTACACCTCACTTTTATGGTTCTGGATGAATTGGCTCACAATAAAGTAATTGTTGATGTGGTAGAAGATTTGATTGGACCGGACATTTCCTTATGGTCATCAGTTATGTTTATCAAGGATGCCTTTAGTGATCACTTTGTTAGCTGGCATCAGGATGCAACCTACATGGGTATGAATAGTAATAATTTTCTTACACCGTGGATTGCATTATCACCGAGTACTTTAGAAATGGGTTGTATGACGATGATCCCCGGCAGTCACAAGCTAAGTATTCTCAAACATGAAGACACATTTGAAAAAAATAACATTTTAACTCGGGGACAAGTTGTTAAAGATGTTGATGAGTCAAATGCTGTTGATTTAATCCTGAATCCTGGAGAAATGTCAATTCACCATGGTGCAGTTATTCATGGTTCAAAGCCAAACAGAAGCAAGCATAGGAGAATGGGATTTGCTCTACAATCCTATATGAACCCAAGTATAGAGCAAATTGTTGGTAAAAATATCTGGATGCACATACGAGGTAAGCAAAGACAAGATCGTGAAGGTATGAGATTGTATCGACCTCAAAATGATTTGGATAGCCGCTCAGTTTTTCAACGAAAACTTGCTAATAAAAATTACTCAGACATTCTCTACAAGGGATCAAAGATTAAGCGCCAATATTAGTATTTTATTCTCAAACTAGAAATAAATTAATGAAAATTCCTAAAAGCCCCTTAATCATTGACGGACTTCAGTACAACAACTGGTCAGAGGAGATATTTCGAGAGATGAACGAAGGAGGAGTATCAGCAGTGCATGTGACAATATGTTACCATGAGGATTTTCAGGAGATGGTAGAGAATGTGATCATCTGGAACAGACTTTTTGAGTTGTATTCCGAGTTTATTTTTCAGGGGCGTTGTGCTGATGATGTTCTGAAAGCGCAGAATGAGGGGAAAACAGCAATTATTTTTGGTTTTCAGAATTGCTCTCCCATTGAGGATAATATTGGTTTAGTTGAAATTTGTCATCAACTTGGTGTCCGTTTCATGCAGCTTTCTTACAACAATCAAAGTCTGCTGGCAACTGGCTGTTATGAAGACGAGGATTCTGGAATTACCAGGATGGGGCGTCAAGTTATCAAGGAAATGAATAGGGTTGGACTGGTTGTTGACATGAGCCATTCTGGATGTCGATCTACTCTTGAGGCTATCGAAATTTCAGACAGACCTATTGCCATTACCCATGCTAACCCTTTTTTCTGGTGTGATGCTTTACGTAACAAGACTGATGAGGTTTTAAATGCTTTGGGGAAAAGCGGTGGAATGCTTGGTTTTTCAATGTATCCACATCATTTGAAAGATAAATCTGATTGTTTGCTTGATGATTTCTGTAGAATGATTGCTCGAACTGCAGAAATGATAGGAGTTGAAAGGATTGGAATGGGCAGTGATCTATGTCAAAATCAGCCTGACAGAGTGGTTGATTGGATGCGTAACGGTACATGGAGTAACGAAAGAGATTTCGGTGAAGGATCTGAAGGGATGGCTGGTTTCCCTGAACAGCCAGAATGGTTTCAGGATAATCGTGATTTTAGAAATATTTTTAGTTGTTTGATAAAAACAGGTTTTTCTGAGAATGAAGTAGAGAGAATTGCAGGACTTAACTGGCTTGATTTTTTTGAAAAATCTTTTGGACCGCAATAAATTAAAAATGCCTGATTTAATCCATGCTGTTTCAAAAGGAATGCGTTCTCCTGAAAAGGTGATGAATTTGTCCCGAATGGGTTCTTCTTTTCAGACCCGTCTTAGTTTTATGCGCAGTCTAACTCGTAGAATCTCACGAGAAAAATGGGTGTTTGAACAATTACTTTTTGAAGTTGATGATAACGGTTACGGAATTTCCATTTATGCTGTCCATACTCCTAAGAGAACATATTCATTGATAATTTTTACAAATGAAGTTGCTCCTGATGAACGCACAGACCGTGTTGTAGCAGAGTCTTGGGATGCAACTTTTAATCTTTTCGATGGCATTCCAACTGAGAAGGACATAAAAAGACTTTCTTTAAACACCCCAAAACAAGAGGCAGGTCGATTTAGGCCGAGTGAATAGGTTTTGGCGCGAGCCAATAAAAGTTTGCGCCTGTTTGAACATGTAGTCTCAAGGTTGTCTGAGGGGATGCAGCCAGATCTTGAGTTACTGGCTTCTGTTGGTTATCTAATGCGAACTACAGCTGTTTATGGCAGTGGAAAATTCGGTTGCGCTGATAGGGAAAAAATTTCTAATCGATCTGAAATCCGCGGGCCTTTTCAGGTAGAATTGCTCGCGGTTTATCTTTTCCGCTGGTTTACTATACAATTGGTTGAATATGTTGCAAGTAAGAGAGGTGGAAGAAAGGCAGTCGGTTTAAACCAAGATATTAGTAAATTTATTGGAATAGGGAATGCAACCGGTTTGGGTATGGCGCCGTTTTTGATCAAACATCCATTGTTGATTCACAAATGGGTTTTAACTCGTGAAACAGCTCTTTCTAAAGTTGTATCTATTGAATCTCATACTTCGGCATCATTGTCATCATTTAAAAAATTTTTGTTTCAAGCGACTAAACACATAGCTGAGTGGAATGTAGAGGATGAAGAACAAACTACCCGAATATTAAGAACAAGACAAGACATGAAGAATTTGTCTAAATGGATTGCTAATGTAGAAAATATTAAAAAACCTTTTGTCTGGGAGAGGATTTTACGTTTTGCTGAAGTTAATTTTTCGCTTGAAGGTCAAGAATTGACCGTTTCACTGTTGTTGGAATCTCACGGGAAACTTGTCGATGAGTTTGCAGATGATATGCTTACTTCATCTGTAATAGAACTTGAGCCATCAATGAGTCTCCAACAGTTACAAGAATTGCTCAAAACATCATTTAACTGGGCGTTAGAAATTGACTTCGAAGATCCAGAAAAACAACGCCGTTTTTGGTATTATTCTGAAGAAAAATTGGAGCCACGTTTCGGTGATAGATATATCGATCCTGGTGCAGGTCGGGAAATGCCACTTGCTGTAGGTCGTGATGTCTATCTGCTTAGCAAAAAAATAAAGAGCATTACCGATGATATTTCTGTAGGTTATTTTTTACAGAATCATCCTGAATTCCGTAATATTGTTCGCAGGGTGCAGACGGTTGTTCGTTTCCCTTATGCAGAAATAAGGGGAAATATTTTGGATTCGGAGATGCGTCCCATAGACTTACTACGTTTCAAACTTGCTTTTTTTGGAGCTACAAAATTTGATCCAAAATCAAATTTGTGGACACGAATCACTTTATTCCAGGGATCACCTCTTCCGGACCAATTCGTTGGTAACGATTCAGACGACTGGGCTTTCCCCGTCTGTCCGGAAATGGTCCCAGCATGAAATATCCTGCAATCGTCCTATCTCTTAATGAAATAATGTTTTACTTTACTAGAGCAGCTGTGGGAGCAGGTTTGCCTTATGGTTTAGCAGAGGATTTTGGACGTTCCTCTATTTGGATTGCTTCCAGTGGTTTCGATCCAGCCCAAATTACTTCAAACGCACTAAAGTATCTTGATGAAGAAAAAAGCAGTGTAAGTGCAATTCAAACAGAGATTGGTTCTGAAACTATTCTAAAGCCTTCTCAAGAAAAACAACTTTCAGCCCTTTTTGCAGGACCTTCAGTTTGTGACTGGATTTTAGAAAAAAAAGTAGTTTCAAATAAAACTCTTAAATTTGTAGCAAAAAAAATTGATCACCCATTTCTCATTGCAGCGGCTGTTGGATCTTTAAATTATGGGAATTGGGAGATTTGCTGGCAGGATTCTAGAGGTAATATTTGTACTGTTTTGACATGTAAGCAAGGAAACTGGAAAACTTTATGGGAAGAAAATGAGATTTCACAACAGAACGGTCCAGCCGATGTATTAATCAAATTTGTAGAAAATAGTTTGTTAAGTTCTGAAAAATGGATTGATAAACCCACCTATTCTGATAAAAACAGGCAAAATGTATTGGAATCAGGAGTTCCATTATATGAAGCATGGCCATTAGTCCAAAAATTGTTTACTCGTTGTTTGGTCCCATCTACCAAAGAATCACATAAATCAGGTGCTGGAGCAGGCTTGGTGGATACGGATTAAAACGAATTACATTAAAAAATAATTTTAATCTCTATGGTCTTTACTGTAATAATTGATTTAGTTATGATTGTTGCGGAGACAGTTTTTTCGAAGTATAAAATTTTCTTAATTTTTTTTGTAAGGTGCTTAAAAAATCATATGTCAAAAAAATATTACTATTCATGGAAGGAATGTCTGATCGACGTTCAGAAAATCGCACGTCAAGTATCTTTATCGGATTTTAATCCAGATGTCATCGTAGGTGTATCAAGAGGAGGTCTTGTTCCCGCTGTCGCTTTGAGCCACTGGTTTCAACTACCTATGGTTCCAATACAAACAGCTTTGAGAGATTTCCCATCTTGGGTAAAATATAAACCTGAAAAAGAACACAAAAATGTTTTAATAGTGGATGATGTATGTGATGGAGGAGAAACATTCCACAAAATTCTTGAAGAAATAAAAGATTTTTGTCAAGAACCTCAATTCTCCTCTCTATGGTGGAACAACGAATGTGAATTTACACCACACTTTTTTGCAAGAGAAGTAGCCAAAGACAGTGAAAACCTCTGGATTCATTTCCCATGGGAATTTGAAAACACTCAACAATATATAACGGATTAGCAATGCATATAGAAAATGAAGTTAAATATGATTTTTCAGACGTGCTGATTAAACCGAAGCGCAGCTACTACACTTCCAGAAAAGAGGTGGATTTGGAAAGGTTGTTCAAATTTAAGTGGTCCAATTTGTCTTGGAAAGGGATTCCTATTGTAGCCGCAAATATGGATACTGTAGGAACAATTGGATCTGCAGAAGTCTTAAGCAAACACAAAGTATTGACCTGTTTGCATAAATTTCATAGTGCGGATGAATTGAAAAAAGTTTCAAGTGGTATTAAGAAATATGTTGCGATAACTACAGGTGTTGCAGAAGGTTTGCAGACTCTATATGATCTTGGTGAGAAAATAAAAAATTTTAATTTTATATGTATTGATGTAGCGAACGGTTACACGGAACAATTTTGTGATTTTGTTAAACTGGCACGCTCAGAGTTTGAGAACAAAATAATTATTGCGGGGAATGTTTGTACTCCGGAAATGACGGAACAGCTTATTTTGTCTGGAGCAGATATCGTTAAAGTAGGGATTGGAGGGGGGTCTGCTTGTCTTACCAGAAATGTGGCAGGAGTTGGTATCCCTCAGTTGAGCGCAGTTATAGAGTGTTCTGATGCAGCTCACGGAATTGGCGGAATGGTCATGTCAGATGGAGGTTGTACTTGTTCTGGTGACATTAGTAAGGCCTTTGGAGCAAATGCAGATTTTGTTATGCTCGGGGGATTGTTTGCTGGTCACGACGAGAATAGTGAAAATATTACTGAAAATAAAATATCAGGAGAAAAATCAGTCAATTTTTACGGTATGGCCAGTAGCACTGCATTGGAAAAATATTATAGTGATAACAAAGGGAAGGATTACAAAGCTAGTGAGGGCAAACTTGTTTCTATTCCTTACAAAGGAGCATTGGAAAATACATTACTTGATCTTTTAGGAGGCGTACGGAGTACATGTACTTACATTGGTGCAAAAAAAATAAAGGACATCTCAAAATGTACTACTTTTGTTTGTGTTAATCACCAGATAAATAATATTTTTACATAGGATATGGCATCAAAATTTTGATTATGAATCAACTTATCACAATTGAAAACGGTAAGAAACAAGTCTCAATTTTTACTGAGGCTGAAATGAAAAAACGGTTGGCTGAATTACGTGTTAATATGGCTGATGAAAATATAGATGCAATAGTTTTTACTTCAATCCACAATATCAACTATTACAATCATTTCGTTTATTGTTCTTTTGGTAGACCGTACGGATTAATAGTGACACAAAATAAGATTAAGTCAATTACTGCAAATATTGACGGAGGACAACCTTGGAGAAGGGGGTTTGGGGAGAATTTAATTTTTACTGACTGGGAAAAAGATAATTATTTTAGAGCTGTAAAACAAGAAATTGCGAATTCAGGTCGAGTTGGGATAGAACATGATCACATAAATCTGGAAAACCTAAAAAAACTTCATGATTTCTTACCAAATGTTGAACTTGTGGATATTTCAAAAATGACCATGCGGCAAAGGATGGTTAAATCATTTGAAGAGATTGAATTGATCCGTAATGGCGCCCAGATTGCAGACATTGGAGGAGCAGCATGCGTAGAGGCGATTGGGGAAGGTGTTCCGGAATACGAGGTGGCATTACATTCCACTCAAGTAATGATTCGCGAAATTTCGAGACGCTATCCAGATAGTGATATTATGGATACCTGGACATGGTTTCAGTCGGGAATCAATACAGATGGTGCTCACAATCCCGTCAGTACTCGTGAAATACAAAAAGGAGATATATTAAGTCTAAATTGTTTCCCAATGATTGGAGGCTATTATACGGCTTTGGAGAGGACTTTATTTTTTCATCACGCATCAGACCGTCATTTGGAAATATGGGAAGCCAATGTAGATGTACATCGTAGGGGGTTGGAAATGATTCGACCAGGTGTGCGATGTTGTGAAATTGCACAAGAATTAAATGAAATTTTTAAAAAACATGATTTGCTTCAATATCGTACATTTGGATATGGACATTCTTTTGGTAGTCTTTCACATTATTATGGGCGTGAAGCAGGACTGGAACTACGTGAAGATATAGAAACAGTCCTAGAACCCAATATGGTCGTTTCAATGGAACCAATGGTAATGCTTCCGGAAACATTACCTGGAGCAGGGGGATATCGTGAACATGATATTCTTGTTGTAACGGAAGATAGAGCAGAAAATATCACGGCTTACCCTTTTGGGCCGGAACATAATATTATCTATTAAGTCAATAAAACTTCTAGAGAAACTTTGCTAGAGACTTCCCTTTGATAATTATAGTCGATTGTTTATCTTTTGCTACTAAATTGGGATTGTTAGCAACTTGAGTTTTTTGAAGGCTGTTTTTTACAAATGTATCGGGACGTCTTTTCCAAATTGTCAGGATCAGGAAATAGCCTGTCATTCCGCCCATAATTAGAATTCCTGCAACCATAATTTTTGATTGCACTCCCCACTCTGCTACCATCATCAGTGCTGGCATGAATCCGCCGAGTGGATACTGCTCAGCATTTTGTGTGTTAATAAGGAGTATACATACTACTGAAAAGATTATTCCTGCTCCTGCACCAGCAAAAAATATTTCGAATGTTTCCATAAAATCTTAAAAATATGTGCTTAAAATTGACACATTAAAATATCAATTTATTAGATAAATATATGATAAAACAATATTTTAAAAAAGTAAATATTTAGAGTGTCTGAATTAATAGTTCTAGTTTGAAGTCACAAAATGATCCTAAAAACAATATAGCTTAATTTGATTAAAGTAATTTGTTTTTGTAAAATGAAACAAAAAATATAATAAAATTAATCTGCACTAATCAAGATATTCTAATGATTCTAGAAATAAATTGTTTATATAAATCTTTTCCACAGGTCGGTCAAGGTTCAATTCAGGTTCTAAAAAATCTAAATCTTGAAGTAGACGAGGGGGAGACTGTAGCCGTTGTTGGACAATCTGGAAGTGGGAAATCTACTCTTTTGTCGCTGCTAGCAGGATTAGATCGCCAAACTTCTGGATCATTACGTTTGCGTGAAAAGGAAATATCAGAAATGAGTGAAGTAAAACTAACTAAATTTCGTGCAGAGAACATTGGGATAATTTTTCAACAGTTTTATTTAATGCCACATCTTACTGCATTGGAAAATGTCAGTCTTCCTTTAGAAATGTTTGGTCTCAAAGATAGTCAAAAACGTGCAAAAGATGCACTTAATAGTGTTGGACTTTCAGAGCGGGAAAATCATTTTCCACATCAACTTAGTGGGGGTGAATCACAAAGGGTGGCAATTGCCAGAGCAGTCGTGATACGTCCTGCAATTTTACTCGCAGATGAGCCTACAGGTAATCTCGATAATATAACAGGTGTACAAGTTGCCGACCTACTTTTCGATCTTGTAGAAACTACAAGGATGACCTTGTTACTGGTAACTCACAATATGGAGTTAGCAAAACGTTGTTCAAAACAGTTGACTCTTCATTCTGGATCTATTCAATGAACCCGACCCCTATTTTATTTTGGCAAAAACTTGCGTTGCGGGAGTTGCTAAATAATCGTAAATTCAGTTTATTTTTTGTTTTTAATTTGGCTTTAGGCCTTGTTGGGTTTATTGCTTTAGACTCATTCAAAGAATCGTTAGATGATCATTTGGAACAAAACTCACGAGCAATTCTTGGTGCTGATATAGCTTTGAGTAGCTATGTTCCGTTTGAAAAAAAAACTATAGGAATTTTAGAATCGATGTTTCCAAAAAACACATTATCTACACAAAAAATCAGTCTGTACACAATGGCGGCCTCAAAGGATCAGTCACAATTGGTTCAAGTTACAGGTATAGAAGAAAAATTTCCATTTTTTGGAAAGATAATTTTGAATAATCATGGTACTTTGCATGATTATGATCAAAGGAAAAGACTTACTTTGACAAACGACGCATGGATCTATCCTGAACTATTGTTCAGGTTAAATTTAAAAGTAGGTGGTAATATTAAAATTGGAGAAAAATATTTTAGGGTTGCAGATACAGTTTTAGATGATCCAAGCAGTTCATTTTCATCTTTCGGTTTTGTACCACAAGTTTATCTCAGTTTATCAAAAATGCAAGAAACTAGACTTCTTACGAAAAAAAGTCGAGTCAGCTACCAACGTTTGTACAGACTTCCAAACGGAACAGATTTGGATGGATTGGAAAAAAAATTACAAAATAAAATAAATGAATTTGTAGGGGCAGACACAAAAATCAGGCTCCTTACCCATAAAAGAGCTGGAAACAATTTAGGTCGTTTACTGGGTTATCTCAATGATTATTTGGGTTTGGTAGCTATGATTGCAGTTTTTCTAGCAGGAATAGGTGCAGCATATCTTTTTCGAAATTATATTGTTAATCGTTTCCGTGAAATGTCTATTTTAATGAGTTTGGGAGCAACACGTAAGCAAACTTATCGTATGGTCTTGTGGCAGCTAGGATTACTAGGGACAGGAGGTGCGTTGATTGCTATTATATTGTCATTGGGAATTTTGCCATTTTTACCTTTGTTGCTTAAACCTTTTTTACCAATTGGATTTGAAACTCAAATCAATTTTAGTAGTTTAATATTAGCTTTAGTTATAGGGGGTGTTGGTAGTTTGGTGTTTTGTTTGCCAGTGATGTCTCGAATATGGTCAGTACAACCTTTACAGCTTTTTCATGAAAATATTGGGTATGAAAATATGGATGAATCAGTTTTACGAGGGTTTTTAAGTTATTTACCACTGATTGTCTTGTCTTGGGTGTTGTCTGTTTGGCAGTCTAATTCATGGATTGTTGGTAGTGTGTTTGTAGGGATGTTACTTATTTCTATAATTTTGTTAGGTATTTTTGCATGGATGATGTTGTTGATGGCTGGAAAGATTAGCAAAACTTCTGGAAGTACAATTAAGCGGCTAGCTTTCAGGAATCTGCAACGTAACCGTGTTGGTGCAATTTCCTGTTTTTTGACATTGGCTTTGGGAACATTATTGATTAATTTTATTCCACAAATTTATCAAGGATTGCAGGAAGAAGTTTCCCGACCTGATGATAATCTTATACCCAGCCTTTTTTTGTTTGATATACAGCCGGAACAAATGGGCCCACTTCGTAAGACAATGTCTAAGGAAAAAATACATTTAAATTATCTTTCTCCAATGATTAGAGCTCGTTTGGAAAAATTGAACGGAGAGAGGTTTGAAACAAATATTGAAGAAACGACATCTACTCGAGAACAAGAGAGAGAACAACGATTTAGGAGACGAAATTTCAATCTTTCCTATCGTACAAAACTTTCTGATTCAGAATATATTGTGGCAGGACGTGAATTGTCGAAAGTTTATGATTGGAATTCTGGGAAACCAGCAGAAATTTCTTTGGAAGAACGTTTTGCCCAAAGAATTGGTTTAAAATTAGGTGATCTTTTGACCTTTAATGTTCAAGAAGTAATGATAGAAGCAATTGTAGTAAATTTTAGAAGAGTACAGTGGAATAGCTTTCAACCAAACTTTTTCATACTTTTTCAACCGGGCGTTTTAGAGGATGCTCCAGGAACTTTTTTAGGTTCTATTGGGGGATTGGACTCTTTTCGAAGGTTAAGTGTACAAAATAGGATTGTAAACGATTTTCCTAATGTTTCTGTGATTGATGTAACTCGTACGGTGGAGAGAGTTTTGAAAATTTCTGATCAAATGGTCTTGGCACTTAAGTTAATGGCATATCTTTCTATTTTAGCTGGACTGGCCGTTGTTTTTTCAATTGCCCGACATGAAGTGGAAGGACGTCTTTGGGAATTAAATTTATTAAAAGTCTTAGGTGCAAAATTTAGTGACATCCAAAAGTTGATACAATTTGAATTTGCTATATTGGGGTTTTTTGCAAGCTTGTTCGGAGTTTCCATCAGCTTAATAATGTCATATGGTTTTGCTTGGTGGTTTTTTGAAAACCTTTGGAATTGGACTTGGCAGATTAGTCTGGTAAGTGTTTTCGGAGTTACATTTTTAAGTATAGCTGTAGCATGGTTGGCTACTCAGCGCACGTTAAGATGTTCTCCTCTTTCTTTGTTGAGGTCTGGCTGATAAATTTTGATTGAAATTGTTAAGACAAAATACGCTCCTTCAATATTGTCTTTCTAGACGAAAGGCTTTTGGGTCTATATGTAAGGCTAATACCCACACCTAAAGTAAAAATTGGTAAAGCCATCCAGGCCCAGCCAATAAGTGGGTTGATGTATACTCGAAGTGTAACAGACCCTTTATCATTCTCATTTTCACTCGAAAAAATGATATAGAGATCTTCCATGAATGATCTAAGTATGGCAACCTCTGTAAGTGGTTGAGGTTGAGTAGGATAAAAACTTTTTGCAGGTTTCATTACTTTCAGTAAATTCCCATTTGTGTCGAAAACTTTAACAATGGCTGCACGATGTCTAGAGTTGCCAACTTGAAATTCACTTACATTCTGGAATTCTAAACGGTAATCACCTATTTGTTTAGAACTTGCTGGTTCAAGAGTGATATCACTCTCCAGGCTTAAAAAAGTCCCTGCAAAGCCCAAAAACATCAAAACTGCTCCAAAATGAATCAAAAATCCTCCATAACGACGCCGATTGCTGGAAATTACATAAAAAACACCCATCAAAAAATTAGACTCAGTTTTTCTGCTTTTAATATAGGATGTTTTGGAAATTTCAAACAAAATAATTGAAGTCACAAATATCGCAGACCAAAAAGTGATATAAACACCCCATTGTAAATTTTTTTCAAATAATAACCATAACAAAAATATTGTACCAGCAGTAGACAAAAGTACTGGATTTTGAAAATTGACCTGCAACCCATTCCAACTAGATTTTCGCCAAGGAATAATCATGCCTACCCCCATCAGTATAAGTAAAGCATATCCCATGGGTGCAGTTATCGTATTAAAGAAAGGTGCTTGGATTGAAAGCTTAGTTCCACGAACGGCCTCAGAAAGTAAAGGGAAAGTTGTACCTAGTAAAACAGTAAATGCAATACCTACCAGCAAAACATTTTGAGCCAAAAACACATTCTCCCTGCAAAGAATTGATTCTATCTTGAATTCAGATTCCAACATTTGGATGCGTTTGAACAATAAAGCAAAAGCAACAATCAATATCAACGCTAAAAAAATTAAGAACATAGGTCCTATTTCAGATTGTGTAAATGAATGAACCGAATTGATTACACCAGATCTTGTAATAAATGTTCCTAATATAGTCAGACCATAAGTTGTTATTATGAGTACTATATTCCATATTTTGAGCATATTGCGTTTTTCCTGAATCATGACGGAATGCAAAAAAGCTGTTCCTGTCAACCATGGCATCAAAGCTGCGTTTTCTACGGGGTCCCAGGCCCAAAAACCACCCCATCCCAGTTCTTCGTATGCCCACTGCCCTCCTAAAATCAATCCAGCTGACAAGAAATACCAAGCGATCAATGTCCATCTGCGAGTTGTCAAAACCCATTCATTATCTAATTTTCCTTTAATAAGTCCCCCAATTGCAAAGGCAAAAGGAACACTAAAACCAATGAATCCTAAATATAAAGATGGCGGATGTATCGCCATTGCTGGATTTTGTAGAAGTGGGTTTAAACCCCGACCTTCTGATGGAATTATACTTTGTAAATCAAGAGGATTTGACCAACCAATAAGTAAAAGTAGTAAAAAGGTCAAAATTGCGTTGAATGTGGCAATTACATAGGGAATGATTTCACGATTTGAATACTGATAACGGAAAGCAACAATCATGGCAAAAAAACTTTGTACTAGAATCCAAAACAATAAGGAACCATTCAATCCACCCCAAAATGAAGAAAACTTGTATAACATAGACATGTCTGTACTGGAGTTTTCCCAGACATAAATTAAACTAAAATCATTTGTAAGCAGTGCATTTATTAAAATTCCAGAAGCAATCGCGACTAAAAAAAATGTTAGAATAGTAGCATTTTGAGCTGAGCGAATTAAATTCCAATTATTAGTCTTTACTCCCAAATGAGGAACTATTGTCCCATAAATGCAAAGTGAAAATGCTGTCATCAATAAAATGTTGCCAATGTCAGACAATCCCATAAATGTCCTTAAGAAAAAAATTACTTTGAAAGAAAATTCTTATAAGAAAAAGTCTCAATAATACATATTGATCCCAAAGAGACTACGGTTTTGGGAAGATTATTGTTATTGACTAGTGTACTTTGAGTTTTTGTGGAAAAGAAGGGCAAGTCTTCAACGAAAACTATTAAATTTAAATTTTGATTAAAAAGATTCAAAATTTGGTTTTGAGATAATTTCAACCCTGCGGTTTTTACCTGAATTTTGTTCATTCTTACTTTTAGCGACTGGTTCCTTTCCACCTTTACTTATGATAACAAAACGGCCCTTATTGAAGTCTAACTTGACCAGTGATGACATGCTACTTTCTGCACGCCTCAAACCTAGTGTTACATTACTGTATTTAGAACCCTCTCCGTAATCAGGTTTTAGTGGGTCGGAATGACCTGTAATTTGGATTATCTGTTGTGGAAATTTTCTTAAACATTTAACTAGTTTGTTTAAATTCTCTTTGGATGAGTTTCGCATTACATTTTTACCACGTTTGAAAAGAAGTGTAGCCTTGCAAACGCCGTTTTTTGGCGAAGGGAATCCTGGTTTTGACCGCAATTCAGTCCGTTTGGCCAAATGAACCACAAAATGACTTCTTGATCCAACATTTCCACGAGTAAGCTTCAAAATACTAAACTCTTCATTTTTAACTTCCCATTCTAACTCCCCCTGAATAAGTTGAGTCTGTTCTTCATTTGAACGGTAAATTCTCTCACGGTAGTTCTGCAAATCTATTTTACTTTTTTTATTTGCTGTAATCAGTATATCAGCAAAAATATCTTTTAAAGGTCTGCCGCTGATTGGAATATTGTCCGCTATATCAGAGTCAACCATTTGTTTATGTTTTTTATTTTTTTTACTTGCATCACCTTCAATAAGGAAGAGACTAAACATTACATCATTTTCAAGAGTGTATTTTTCGTAAGTCAGAACTTTTCTGGTTTTATAAAATTGATTATAAATATCTTTTGTACGTTTGTATTCGGATTCAATCCTTTCTTCTTCTCCAATTCCGTCACGTGACTCTTTCTTTTCCTCTAGAGATCGAACTTTGGAAGTGAGTTCCGAAATGCTTTCATTCAAGCCGTTCCTGAAAATTTTAAAATCATCCAATTTACCTTGTATCTTGTTTAAAATGTGTACGTTGTTGAAGTTTTGATAGTTAGATTCTTTTATCAACCAGTCAAGTAAACGCTGATCACCTACGTTTTCATTTTTTAAATAGCTCTCAATCTGTTCAATGTCTGCTAGAACATTTACATTTGCTCCTCTGGTATCAGCATTTTGTAAGTTGGAGTTTGCTGGTGAAAATGGATATGCTTCAACCCGTAAAAATAGATATACATATTCGTTTGCCTGAGAATCAAAGTAAGTGATATTTTCTGGATATAAGTATTTAACCTTAATATTTCCCGCTTGAAAAGGAATATTCATACTAGTCCCATAGGTCGATGAAATATGAGACAGTACAGGTTTTTCCATGCTTATGAAAATGGAACTGTTAAGAACATCAAGCTTCTTCTTGTTACTCATTAAATCTGGAGTGTAAAGTGTTTTGATAGCAACCAAACTATTGATAGGTGTTTGTCTAAGTCCACTTATGTAGACTTGCTGATCTACGTTTATCTGAACAATTTGTCGTTGTATTTCTTCTATTTCATTTTCAATCTTAGCTATTGCTTTAGAATAATTTCCAATACGTATGACTCTATCGTTTAAACCTGAATTCAACTGGGATCGTATTTGAAACGCTTTTCGATAGTCTTGCTCAAGTTTTTGCATCTTTTCATGCCACTTTTGCTCTGAATTCAAGATGGTTGTTAACCACAGTGTCTCAATGGTAGGAATTGAATAAAAATCTTGGATACCTTTATTACGAACTATGTGTTCCGTTACAGCGTTTTGAAAAACTTTTTTATTTTTTGCTTTAGGAACCATATGAAATTTGTAATCAACATTGGAATCGTTTGTTGATAGATTGATGTTTTTGTTCCCAGTGGTTGACTCTTGAGAGACAACGGATAGTGAAAACAATAAATATGTTAAGAAAATAGTTACTATTATGCGGAAGTAGTACATTTTTTTTCTCAAAGAAATTGCATTAAAAATGAAAAGTAGTTTTCACAAAATGTTTTCGTCTATATCAACGCACTTAATTATGGTTGTAAAGAGTAAAAATTCAAGTCAATTTTTTTGTTTTCCTACATATGATTTTGTATTACGCAATTTTTTTTATACTTAATAAAAATAGTTGGACAGATTGCTTTTACTAATTTTAAGTAATTTTTGGACAGCGTAAAATATTTTTTGAAAAATACTAATGTGAAAGATTTAAACATATCATTTTTTAAACCTAAACGCATTTATTTTATTGTAATAGATTTGATATAATTAAGTTCGCAGTCGTAAAAAACTTTTAAATATTTTATTGAAACTTTAATATTAACTGTAAGATAAAAATAAAAATTCAAGTATTAAAATGTGCTTTAGAATTAATATTGATATTTGAATTGTATCCCAAAAATTTGCAATCAAGGAGCGGTTAGTCTCTTTCTTTTGTCGTATGATATGACTGGCAGAACTTACGTTAGTCTTTATAACCTGTTGACCAAGTTTTTGATCATAATGTTTGTTCATAAAATTTTCGTTTTGTTGAAAAATGTATTAAAATACAACTATGAATGTTAGCTAGAGGATTAAAAAAATAAATTTTCGTGTAACAATTTTCCTGCATAATTAAAACGTCAAATAAATTTTTCCTAACATTTTTACTATATAAATT
>CAZOTX010000001.1:17925-21930 GCA_964582835.1 uncultured Pseudomonadota bacterium
AAAACATCTTGATATTTACATCAAACCTTTCTTCCAAAAAAAATGATTATGGATGCCAGTATTCGTCCAAAAGGTATCCTCGATTTCCTTTCACAGCAAGAAATTAGGCAACTCAGTGATCCGAAAAATCGAGGACTTAATGAGTTGTTCCGACGATGTGCACTAGCTGTACTTAACAGTGATAGTCATACTGACAGCGGAAAAGAAATGTTGGAAAGTTTCCCAGATTTCAGTATTGAGGTTGTACAGCAAACGAGAAGTATCAAGCTAGAATTGAGAAATGCACCACCCAAAGCTTTTGTAGATGGAGAATTGATTCAAGGAATTAATGAACATTTGTTTTCGGTTTTACGTGATATTGTTTTTGTTGGATCAGAGCTTTCAATTAAAAAAGAATTTGATTTAAATCAATCTTCTTTAATCACTGACTTTGTATATCACATATTGAGAAACACAGGTTTTCTAAGAGATTTAATAGATCCCAATCTAGTAGTGTGTTGGGGGGGACATTCTATTGATGAAACAGAATATCAGTATACAAAAAAAGTGGGTTATCAACTTGGATTACGTGAATTGAATATTTGTACAGGTTGTGGTGCTGGAGCCATGAAAGGGCCAATGAAGGGGGCAACCATTGCTCATGCAAAACAACGTTACGAAAATGGCCTTTATATAGGTATCACCGAACCTGGAATTATTGCTTCAGAGTCACCAAATCCTATTGTAAACTCGTTGGTGGTTATGCCTGATATAGAGAAGAGACTGGAAGCTTTTGTTCGTACCGGTCACGGTTTCATTGTTTTCCCGGGAGCAGTTGGTACGACTGAGGAAATATTATATTTACTTGGTATTCTTATGCATCCGAAAAACTCTAAGCAACCTTTCCCACTTGTTTTTACTGGCCCCAAAGAAAGTGAAAATTATTTTGAGCAAATTGATAGTTTTGTCACTGCTACTTTGGGCGAAGAAGCCAGGAAATTTTATAAAATTATTTTTGATGATCCTGTAAAAGTTGCACAAGTAATTCAATCTGGTATTAAGAGTGTTCGTGAGTATCGCAGAAATATGGGAGATGCTTTTTATTACAATTGGATGTTATATATTGACCAGAATTATCAGTGGCCATTTAATCCGACTCATGGAGCGATGTCTGCATTAAATTTACATTATGAACAGCCAAAACATGAGCTTGCATGCAATTTACGTAAATTGTTTTCGGGTATAGTATCAGGAAATATAAAGGAAGAAGGTGTACTTTCTATAGAAAAAAATGGCCCTTTTCAAATTAGTGGAGAAAAGAGACTTATGCGGGAAATTGATAAACTCCTTTCAACATTCTGCAGTCAGAACAGAATGAAACTATCTAGAGATATAGAATATAAACCGTGCTACGAGATTGTTTCTTGAAAAAAGAATTTAAAAAAGTGGCGAATTCTAATCATTCCTACGAGTGGGGTTCAGGTAATGAAGCTGATTCTATTCGCACTTTGACATCACAGGGAATGGCCGATTCGGTTAAAAAAATTTTGAAAGGGCATTATTTAGAGGATGGTGTTTGGGTTTTTGGATATGGTTCTTTGATGTGGAATCCGGATTTTAAATATGTAAAAAAAATTTCAGGAGAAATATTAGGCTATAAAAGGAGTTTATGTTTAAAATCAACAGTTTATAGGGGGTCATCAGATTATCATGGTATTGTGTTTGGTTTGGATAAGGGTGATTTTTGTCAAGGAATGGCCTTCCAGATTGACTCAAAAAACATGACCTCTGAATTGCAAAAGGTGTGGAAACGGGAAATGTTTGCTGAAACTTATATTCCGACATGGGTTAGAGTTAGAACAAAGATAGGCGATGTCTCTGCTATTTCTTTTGTTATTAACCCAGCACATGATCATTATTTGCCTAATCTAAATCTGGAAGCTATTGCAAAACGGGTGGTTCGTGCCGAAGGTAAATGTGGTACTTGCCTTGATTATGTGCAAAATACCTTAAGATATCTTTATAAATTTGGGATGAGGGATCCTTTATTAGAAAAATTATTGACATTAATCGAATTTAATCAAAATTCTTCAAATAGTAATTAAGACAATTTGTGATGGAAAAACATTTTGCAAAAAAAGAGTCCTCAGTATGGTTGAAACTAATAATTGCTATTATAATTTTTGGTATTGGTTCATTTGGAGGTTTTAAATTATATGAGAATGGTAATGAGCACGGTTGTTTCCCATTGAAAGACAATTTATTACCAAATGAAATCAGACCATATCGTGCTGATCATCTTCGGTTAATTGCACTTGGAGACACTGGAACAGGGAATGAGGATCAATATTTTGTGGCTGAAGGGATGGAAAAGGTATGTAACAAATTCGGATGTGATTTTGTCATACTACTTGGTGATAATTTTTATCCAAATGGTGTAAAATCAATACTTGATAAGCAGTTTTACACTAAATTTGAGATGGTTTACAATAAAATAAAAAAACCTTTTTATGTGGTATTGGGAAATCATGATGTCAAGCAAAACGCGTTAGCTCAAGTTATGTATAGCTTGAAAAGTGAGTACTGGAGAATGCCAAACTATGAGTATTCATTTGATATAGCGCAAGCCAGATTTTACGGATTAAATACAAACTGTCCATTTACTTTTGAAAGACTCAGATACAAACTGAATAGAGATAATTCGAAACTTGATAAAAAATCTGCAAAACGACCATGGAATATAGTATTTGGACATCATTCAATCTATTCAAATGGTACTCACGGAGATGCAAATATAATTACACGGAATTATTGGAATTGGATTTTGGAAGAACGTGTGGATATATATATATCAGCACACAATCATCATTTATCATTATTAAAAAATGAGAAATCAGAAACAATGTATGTTACTACCGGTGCAGGAGGTGCACACTATCGAAGCAATAGTGAAAGAGAAAAACTCAAAAAATCAAAGGCAAATAATATTTTTACATATAATGACACAGGTTTCGTTTGGCTAGACATTGGTAAAGAACAAATTATTATTCGCTTCCACGACAATTTTGGTAAAACTATATACGAATATACAAAAAAGAGGTAGATGTCATATATAATTCCTTAAAAAAATTTTACATCAAAATGTCAATTATTCAATTCAGTCACGCAAACGGCTTTCCTGCCAAAACCTATTCAGTATTATTTAATTATCTTGAGACGTATAAAATTTCAACTATTAACATTTTAGCAGAAAATAAAAAACCTCAGGAAATAAATTGGCATGATTTGACTGAAGACGTCATTGATTGTGCAGGACAATTTGGAAAGCCTGTTGTTGGTGTAGGTCACTCTTTTGGGGGAATGTTAACGTTGTTGGCAGCGGCGAAAAAACCAGAACTATTTCAAACAATTATAATTCTTGACCCCCCATTGTTTTCTACAAAAAAAAGATTAATAATTAGTTTAATGCGTGCTTTAAATATTGAAGATTGGGTAAGTCCATCAGGAAAATCAAAAAATCGACGTAGATATTTTCAATCAAAGACAGAAGCATATAAATATTTTAAATCTAAAAAAATTTTTAAAAACTTCCACCCCGACACTATAAATGATTATGTTACACATGGATTGATTTCGGGAGAGAAGGGTTTAGAACTATCAATTCCAGTGGAGAAAGAGGTTGCGATATTTAACAAGATGATAACATCTTTACCTAAATCAGTTTTTAATGTTGAAGGAACACTGATATATGCATCAAAAAATCCAATTCTTTGGACAACAGATTTATGTTGGATCAAAAAACAATTCACACAATTAAAGTTTATTCCTTTTCCAGCTTCACATTTGTTTCCATTGGAATTTCCAGAATCAACTGCACGAATGATTATTAGATGTATTGAATTAAAAAACATAAAAAATTAAATAATAATATTATGTTAATATAAAATTATATTTAATTTTTTATATATTTTAACAAAATAAATTCTTGCAATTAATAAATATTTTGTTATAAAATGCAAACAGCAA
>CAZOTX010000001.1:21940-22450 GCA_964582835.1 uncultured Pseudomonadota bacterium
GTTAGAAAAACAAATCAAAGTAAATAATAATATTATGTAAATATAATCTTATATTACTAAAATTTAAAGATAATTTAACAAAATAAATTATTGCAATTAATAAATATTATGTTATAAAATGCTACAATAAATTAGCCGAGGTGGTGGAACTGGTAGACACGCTGTCTTGAGGGGGCAGTGGGCATTGCTCGTGCGGGTTCGAGTCCCGCTCTCGGCACATATTTATATTAGTAAATTTTCTTATAGTAAACTTGTAAAAATTTAAAGTATATTCTATCATTTTTTAACTCCTTGTAATCCCTTGCAAATACTGCAGAAATTCTTTCTCGAGACACACCTAACACTTCTTTTTTTTCAACTCCCTACATACCCCTTACGAATTTCATACTTATTTTCCAACACATCTATCGGAAATGAAACTTCACGACTGGAGTTGACTGGAAGCATTGGAAAGCATTCACAGTCCCAATGATCAAAATCTTTCATAAATAACAACTTAGTTGTGGAGGG
>CAZOTX010000001.1:22504-25526 GCA_964582835.1 uncultured Pseudomonadota bacterium
TAGTGTGGGATGTCAATCACACAACTGAATGCATGACTGACCCTTTTAGTTTCTTTTTGAATAGACAAGACAGTTATATAATTTATACAAAAAGAATGAGGTTTATACTAAATAATCACCAAATATCCCAAAATTACACACCTACTCAAAAACAGTAGTGGTTTTTGAGTAGGTGCTAGTATAAAATCTTTCTTACAGGATGACTAAAACCTTTGCAGAAAGTTATATCTGTTTTTTCAGTCAGTACCATTGCTAACGTTGTTATTTTTATTAGGTTTAGGTATATCAAGGTTTTTTGAGAACGAAGTTAATCCGTGGATTCCTGCAATTATTTCATTAACAATTTTTACAAGTGCATACTTAGCCGATGTATGGCGTGTAGCAATAGGTTTGAAATTTTTAGCAATTCTAGGATTTGTTTATTTATCGCAATCATTTCGCATAGCATTGGCGCCTAAAGTTGGCTTTATGGTAAAGATCAACAAGGGATCTTCACTTGCATATATCATAAGTTTTCAAGATCTCGTGTTAATTGGAAAACGTTGGACAAACTCTCCTATTATAGGAACAGAGACCTTTGTAATTTTTCAAATTATGGTATCTATATATTTTTGTTTATGTTTTCCATAAACAATCATTTCACGCCGATTAGAATCAAATACGGGAAGTATTTCAAAAAAGAAACATTTAATAGTAGATTAACTAATAAATAGACAGGTATAAAGTATTTTTTTGTTAATAAAAAATACATTAAATTATTTATATAATCATAAAATCTTTAAAAGATAAAATATAAACATATTATGTTAATTTAAATAATAATACAAAAATAATAATACATACACAAACTTAAAATATAAAAAAATTGATTACTTTTACAATTGATATAATGTAAAATATAATTTTTTTACAATTTTTAGTTAGTTATAGTTTGTTTGTTTACTATAAAATTAATACTGTATGCAATTTGACAGCTCAGAAAGATAAATTAAAGGAGTATTTGTTTAAATTTAATTTTTAAATATTGCATTTTCTTAGAATTATCGCTATTTCAAGCTCAAAAGTAATATATTTTTATTTACTTGAAAATGTATACATTATGTATATTATATCCCTTGTACGTTGATCTGAGCATTCAATTATTTTTTAAACTAACAAAATATACATTTTTAGTGATAAATTATATGTTTGATAATGTAACAAATCGAACATATGATCTTTAAAATAAATATTTAAATATTTGATTAAAACCAACACACTCAAATCCTAGATTTCTTAATTTATCCAAAAAAGTGAACTTAAGCATAACAAAAGACATTCCAGACCGTTTGCTTGAATTATATTTAACCAAAAAGGAAATTGCAGTAGATTCGGAATTCCAAGGGCTTAGATTATTTCGAGATGATGTATGTTTGATCCAAATATGTGATGACAAAAAGAATATTAGTCTTGTAAAGCCGGATTTTATAAACATTCCACCAAACTTAAAGCATCTATTAACTAACACAGATGTAACTAAAGTTTTCCATTTTGCCATATGTGACGTATCATTTATAAAAACATCGCTTGATATTGAAGTATCACCATATTGCTGCACTAAAGTAATGAGTAAATTAATCCGTACATATACTAATAAACATGGATTAAAGGATTTATTTTTAGAATTACTTGGTCACGAAATCAGTAAAGAACAACAGCAGACAAATTGGTCCCTAAAAAACCTTACTCAAAAACAACTCCTATATGCTGCAAATGATGTTGTAGATTTATTACAAATTTATAGAATACTTAATAAAATGATCAATGATCGACCTACTCTTTCAACAGGGGAATCAATCAGCGAATTGAATATAAAGGCCCAATCTATGTTGCCAGGACTGGTTGATCTTATAATTAATGGATACGGAGACAAGAATGGTGGTTGGGAAACTAGTTTATTTTCTCATTAAATTTACTATAATTAACTTGAATATTTGAAATAATTGATTAATATTAAAATTTATTTTTGTTTCCATTTTCTTTTGAACTTCTGCTGTGTATTTCCCTGAATTTTGTTTGCAGTCTATCAAAATCTAATTGTTTTAATGCCTGAAATCTTCTTATTTGCTTAACTTGCCTCAAGGATTGTATAGAACGTATATCGGCACCTTCTATTGAAAAATGCTGTACAGATAAATCACGTAAAACATTTGCATTTATAGCAGGGAAATCATGATCCTCGAAAAAATTATTCAAGAGTGTTTGTAATTGAGCTGAAGTCATTCTTTTACCATTGTTCTTTATCCAAAATCCTTCTTTTCCATTAATATTGTCAATTTGCTTTAAATATGATTTTACAAAACTTATTGCCGAAGGGTTGAAAGGATAATCTTTAAATTCAGAATTTTTAAAATACAAACGCACCCGACCTTCATCAAGTTCTGGAATTATATTTTCGATCTTTACAATTTTTTTTAGAGACAAACCTAATCCATATATTAATTCTAACAACAGACGTTGCTGGTAACCCTTCATGTTATTTAGTTGATCTGAATTAAATAATTTGTTAATTTTATCAATTTCATACTTTTGCTGACCTATTTCAGTAATAATGCGTGGGATTTTAAAATGCTGTATTGGGTTCGCTGCCAAATAGTTTGAATCCGTCAAATATTGGAAAAACACCTTTATACCACTGACACAAGTTACTAGTGTACTTTTTTTCCAATGCAAAACTTCTATCTGAAAATTAATAAATGACTCCAGTTCTCTTACACCGAGATTTTCGAATTTCAAATTTTGAGGCAGCATCAAATCTTGTTTGAATTTTCCACAAAAAGTAAAAAACATTTGCACTGAATGCTTATACAGACGAATCGTACCTGGAGCAGATAACTTTTTTACTTGCAAATGAGACTCAAAAAGGCTCATAATTTTATTGTATTCTGACTTATCCATCATTCAAAATAGAAAAACTTTATGAAAAAGATTGAAGCGATTATCAAACCATTTAAACTAGAAGAAGTTAAGGAAAACCTTGGTG
>CAZOTX010000002.1:0-16607 GCA_964582835.1 uncultured Pseudomonadota bacterium
CCTGCATGGCTGACGAGAAGACGGTCCTTCATGTAGGTCCTGTCAATGCTCGCGGGGGCATGGCTACGGTTATTCGCATCCTTTCTGAGTATCCACCTAATGGTTGGGAAACTCTCGCCACTCACTCTGAGGGAAGTGTATTGGCCAAATTTCTCTGCTGGCGGAGAGCAAGGCGGTAACTCATTGCCAGATTGAGAAAAGATCCACCAGATATCGTTCATATCCATACGGCTTCAGATTATTCCTAGTGGCGTAAACGTAGGGTGGTACTGCTCTGCAACTAGGCGGGGATACCGGTTATCATGCATATCCACAGTAGTAAATTCCATGAATTCTGTAGGAACAAGGCCGGAGAAGATGGCAAGGAGAGGTTGTTGAATGAATCAAATCTGCTTCTCGTGCCTTCAAGATTGGAATGTCAACCAATGGTGGTCATTGAAGCACAGTCTTGTGGTCTTCCAGTCATTGCTTCTCCTGCAGTTGCTGAAGTCATAGATGGGTTCAAGATACGGGCTCATGGAATATTTCAGATTGGGCAGAAATGATTATTTCAGCAATATCGCTTGATGATGATTTCAATTTAGAAATAATCATCGATATCAGACAGGAAAAATGGTAGAATCAATATATTGAAGCATTTTCCAGATAATGTTTCAAAGTTATTGAATCTACTAAATGGAATAAGTAATAATTGAGAAGCAGGGCTGTTATACATGGACGAATTAATTCAGATGCTTAAAGAAAAGGGCGTCCGGCGTTTTGTTCATTTTCATACTGACCACTGGGAACCATTTATTTCGAATTGGGATAATTGGGGCGAGGCAGCTTCTGAAAACGCCAAAAGAATCTTGGATTTTATTTCCGAGACTAATAATCATCCATATTTCGACAAAATGACACTTTTCTATAATCACCCGATAAGAACATTTTCAACAAACACAATTGATAAGAAAACAAATGATTTGTTGGGCTTTGAACCGCAGAATAGGCCATTCTGGGATAGATATGTCCATGCAGTTAGGAAGTGTGCAGAAGAAAGCGCTCATGAATTTCAGGTTCATATTCATCACAATGGAATCACAAAAGGAGATTATTTCAAATTCTCTCATCTTGATTGGCCAGATGATCAAGATGCTGGAAAACGTGATAGTGAAAGGTTGGAACGATTCATCAAAGAAACTTTACTTGATATGAGGAAGGTAACTGGATTAGAATTGGAGACATGGCACTTCATTCATGGCCTCTGGGCATTAAATGGCTCTGATAGTAGGGTTTGTAACGTTTCTAATGAGATTGAGATTTTGATGCGAAATGGATGTGTTGGGGACTTCTCAATGCCTGCAGGTAGAAGAATGGTTGATTCGACAATCAGAACTCCACATACGGTCATCGTCAATAATGTTCCAAAAGGTTATGATATGCCGGAAGCCAAAATTAGACTGATTGGAGAAGAATTAGGTGGTGATGAGAAGAGATTCTTGATATGGAATCAAGATATTCCCTTTACTCATTGTTCGTTAGATTATTTAGGTTCTGAATCAATCATTAAAGCATTGAAAGATTGGAAGGAGACATTGATGATTTGGATAAAGAATTCTCCAGTCATTGGTGATACAGCATTTGTCAAAACACATGCTCATTCTATGAATCGTAATTATTGGTCAGAAGAAGTTTTTCGAATATATAACTCACCAGAAGTCCTCAATTTGTTTGAAACATTAGAAAAGATATGTGATGAAAGTTCAGTTTCTTATGAAAAATGGACTGTCAGTGAAGTGTTATCATATATTGAGAAAATCGATCCAACCTTGAACTCTGTATTTCAGAGAGAAACTATAGTAGAGCGTGCATGTTCAATAGTAGAACAAGAAATCCAAGTAGTCGGAAACAAACGATTGCAAGAAATGGGCGTGATTGAAAGTGGATTGTATGATTATTATGCTAGAAGGTTGGAAAAAGGCTCCATTATTGCCAAAGATGATGCATTCATAATAGAATATATTTTCAAGAATTATGATAAAGAATCACGGATATTGGAAATTGCTGCGGGTTGTGGCCAAGTTAGTTTTGCTCTGGAAAGATGTGGGTTTAGAAAAATAGATTTTAGTGAATTTGACCGCAAAAGAGTAGCATTTGGTAATGCGATAAAATTGGAATTAGATTCCCAGGTCAAGATATTCATTACTGATTATAGAGAATTAGAATTACAGGTTTATGATGTGGTTTTCGTGATGAATGCTGAATCGTCATCTCTAGGGGTTCAAGATTATCAAATTCTTTCAACGACAATAAAAAGTGGTACTGACGTAATTCTAAGATATGGAAAATATGGTAAAGACAACAAGATTTTTGATAAATTGGATTCGGATGAAGAAATTGGTTTTGAAGAAATCATCAATAATTTGAAGGATAGTGAAAAACGAGGAAGGGGCATTATTAGGTATTATTCTCGCACCAAGGAGGGGTTGAAATGAAATCAACTGAATCCATGTATTCGATTTTGGTATTGACTGAGCATTCATTTTTCCATCTCAAGGATGACAAGCGAAGTGTAAATGATTCACACACAATTTCATTGATCAATGAGTTTCTTGAGAATGGAATATTTGTCGAAGTAGAAGAAATATTGGATTGTGCAACTGGTTCATTTTATAGGTCCAAAGAGGAGATATTTGATTTAGTAGTGTACGTTTCAACAAATTCAATAAATGAATTCTGGGGAAATATTTCGAATAATTGTCAAGGAAAAATTAAGCAATATCGGCCAATAATTGATTATTGGCAGCAAATCATTGATGTTGCCAATGATGAAATAGCAATTCCTGAAGATATTATATCATTAATTGGCCTAGAAGTTTCAAAATTAAGTGATGTAGATATTACTGAAGTATATTTGCAGAAACTAAAATCCGCATTGAAGGAGCGTGAAATCCTAAGAGCTGAAATGTTGATGAGAGTTCTTTCAAATGTTGGAAACCTGAATGTTAGCAATATTATTGAATGTCTTGTTGAGCACCCCGGGATCAACGAAATCCTTGTAAGAATTCTACCTATTTTCAATATTCCAGAATATGAAGAAATCCCAGGTCTATTGCAAGAACACATAGATTCTGAAACTATGACTATTTTGTTGAATATTTCCTTGCTTCATTCTAAATTAGAACAAGAACATTTTGGCACAATAATCAACTCATCATCTACGAGAAAGGAATTGGCTAGGAATTTGTTTGTTGAAGCAACTTCCAAATTTTCTGGAAGTATATTTTTGAATATCATCAATACGGAAAAAAAAGTGGGTACAGTTTCAGATGCATTATTAATAAAGGAAAATTGGATTGAGGATCTTGAATTACTGAATCATTGGACAATAATATCTCCAAATGAACATGATTCTTGGTTGATATATTCCAGAAAATTGTGGGATTTGGGTTTAATGGTGGAATGTGCAGAGGTAGCGACA
The DNA here is from genome assembly GCA_964582835.1 of uncultured Pseudomonadota bacterium. GTDB lineage: Bacteria > SAR324 > SAR324 > SAR324 > NAC60-12 > Arctic96AD-7. The sequence goes on from CAZOTX010000002.1 coordinate 3,461, forward strand.
CGAGGCCTTATCCATCATCCAGAATCAGCTAATCTTTTACGAATAAAAGCTCATGGACATAGGGAACAATATGAGCATAGAGCTGCAGTAGAAATTGAAAAAAGATTGTTGGGAAAGCATGACTTAGTAACATTGGATACTTTGGTTTATCTGTGTAGAAGTTTATGCGCGCTTGAAGATTGGGAACAGGCTTGGAAGTATATTCGCAGAGGTTTACAAATTAAATCAGAACATCAAGAATTGATAAAAAAGAAGAATCTAGTTCTTGAAAAACTACCAGAGATTGACAAGATATTCAGCGAACTTCAGATATCTGAATCAGAGCACGATGTTTCAGAAGAGAATTGGCCGCAAAATTTATTGAATTTGATGTTTTTCACTCCTAACGGATTATTGGCAAGCCATGAATACAATGATGGAGCAGGTAGAAAGATAATACAACATCTTCTTCCTGGTGATATTTTAGTGGTTAAACAAACTCCATATTGTCTTGAATTAACTGTCAAGAACATAAATTTGGGGAGGGGGGGAAATCCAACAATCGAATTAGTGGAAGCTATTCCCCAAGAAGTCTTGGATTCTAAGCGTACGAACTGGAAAATAGGTAATGTTCAAGATTTGAAACGTTATTGTTCAAGGAACAAAGAATGAATGAATCTGAAATAATGAAGGAGAAGTATTCAAATTAGAAGGCATGATTGGAAATTACTATTATTGAGAATAGAGACACAAAATTTGGACCTGAATAGATCTTCACTCTTTGAATTTACCATGGCGAGAATAATACAAATCCTTAGAACAGTATTCATTTTCGTTATTCCATGGAAGAACTCTTGAAGGTGACTAAAGATTATTTGTCAATGCATGATTCGGTTCATAACCTTGGAAAACAGTCAACGGTATTGGATGGAATTCCTAGAGTGGCACTCGCTGAAAATAATCCTTGGAGTCAATGTAAAAAGAAAGTGCTAATCGTTTTTCAGTCCAGAGTTGGGACGACTTGGCTTTGTCAATTAATGAAAAATACTTCTCTTCTAGGTCGGCCAAGAGAATTATTTCATTCGAATAATTTATTGGAAGAATTTGAAAGTGGGGGTTATGATAATTTTAATGAATTGATGAAAGCCTTGGTAAGTTCTCATACGACTGAAAATGGAGTATTTTCAGCAAAATCTGGTTTCCATACATTAGCGCCTTTATTTCTGTTGAAGGAGTTTCCCAATAACATTAGAACATGGAAAATTATCTTCGTAAAAAGACGAGATGTATTGAGTCAAGCGATTTCTTGTTACAAGTTAAATCTAAATCGTCAAGCTGCATCATGGCAGGAATCAAAAATGAATATTGTTGATGAGAATTATGATTTCAATGAGATTTCACGCCAAATGAGAAATATTGGGCGTTCGAGGTATATTACTTCAATGATGTTAAAGTCATATGATTGTGACTATTTAGAAATATTTTATGAAGATTTGAATGCTGACCCGGAAGCCATTTTACGCTCAATAAGTCAATTCGTTGGTGTCAAGTTAGGTGAAATCGATTTAGAGACACGATTTGAAATTCAGAGGGATGAAATATCGGCAATCTGGAAAAAAAGATGGCTTGCTGAATCACTCGAGTGTAATCCATTGAATCAAAGAGTGCAATTTTTTGAATAATTATTTTTCTCTTATTGATTATATTGTTCAAATTCAGTCTGCCTTCTCGATATAGAATGGTTTCAGTAATTGTCAAATGATGAATATATCGTCCAATGAATAATGCGGTCGAATCAATCTACATATGGTTCTGCCAATGAGGGTAGGTATTCATCAAATAAATACAAGATGGAATTATTAAAGATAAGAGAATCTCTTTCATTCAAAATTGGGGTTCTATTCACTTCAACAATTAAACGGCCATGGCGAATCATTGTATTTCCATTCCACTTACTGTTCATATTGATTAGAGGAAGGAAGGCATCAATGATTCAAGAACCTTCTGAGATAGTGGAGGCACCAGAATATCGCAGATCGATGGTATTCTTTTCGTCGAATGATGTTAGCAGTTATGAATTCAAAAATATGATATCGATAATGGAAAAAATCCGTTTGATGGATAGCAGTCAAGAGTTAATTCTGTTTGCTTCTTCAAGTTCGCTCTTTTCAACTCAAGGATATGAATTTTCTACTTATCAGATTCCTAACAAGCGTGAATTCTCTGATATGGATACTTCAACTTGGAATTCTATGATTGAGCAATCCCTCACTATTGCTTTGCGTGTTCATAAGCCTTCACTTTTCGTTTTCAACGGTAATTTTCCGTTTCGCGGTATGTTAAATGCAATAAATTCACGAGAAGAGATGATGAAGGTTTGGTTGAAAGAAAAGTTATTCCAATCTAAAAAAAGTATTCCTATTGACAAAATCAATTCCTTTGATGCCATTGTTAGACCAAATGACATTATTGAAATCAATGAAAGTAATGAACCTAAATATTCATCTGATTTAGTTAAATGTGACCCAATTTTCAGTATCGATGAAGACGAATTATATTCTAGAGAAATATCTAGAAATCATTATGGCTTGAAGAATGGAGTAATATTTGGTTTTGTAGATTTGAGAGAAGGAGAATACACAGATGAACACTCCCACATTAGTATATGTTTGAAGATAATTGATGAAATTGAAGGAGTTCATTTAATGGTAAATCGAAGAAATCCAACTCAAGAGATTCCCTGGTGTAAAGATAGAATCCAATTTGTTGAACAGAATCATGAGAAATATTTCAATGCCTTTGATTTCGCAATCATTACTGGTGAGTTCAATGCGATTCAGAAAATAATCAGGCATTCCATGCCTGCGCTTTGCTTACCTCGTGGAAAGGGTGGTAGTGAAGATCAATTCACACGCGGAAAGATTGTTTCAGATTCAAAAGGAGTGATTACTTTGTCCAACCCTCACGAGCGCCAAATTGGTGCATCCTTGGATAGATTATTGGATCAATCGGTTCAATCTGCAATGAAAGAGAAATTGAGATTATTGCAAAAACCCAATGGTTCCTATCAAGTAGCGCGTTGGATATTGGACAATATCCCTAATGGTCGGAAGTGACATTATTGCCCCTATCATTCTGAGTTGATAAATATGTGTGGAATACTTGCAACATCACGCAGAATAGTCGGATTGAATCATGTCACTGAGTTTCTTCAATTCAGAGGTCCTGATTTGACCAACCATGTTGAGATTAATGGTGTAGATTTTGTCCATACCCTATTGTCAATGACAGGTCTTCCAATGCCACAACCGTTTACCAATGATGATAATAGTGTGGTGGCCCTTTTCAATGGGGAGATTTACAATTATCGAGATTTTGGTGACTTTGATTCCGATGGCTGTTGTATCCTGCCAATATATGAGAAATTTGGCTTTGATTGTGTTAAACACATGGATGGGGAATTTGCACTAGTGCTGATCGACTTTGAAAAGGACATCCTGTTATTCTCTACTGACATTTTTTCAATTAAGCCATTATGGTTAGCAATTGAAGGAAGGGATTTCGCTCTCTCCTCATATGAGTCAAGTATTGATCGACTTGGATTTGCTGAACCTATACAAGTTGAAGCAAACTCAACATATATTCTTTGTTTGTCGACTCTTGAGTTGATTAAGAGGAAGGATGTGTATTGTTTTGACTTAACGCAACATAAAGGCGATTTTGTTGATTGGAATAGAGCCTTTGAAGAAGCGATAGCAAAAAGAACTCAAAATATCAAGCATGGAATTTTCATAGGGCTCAGTTCAGGGTATGATAGTGGAGCCATTGCATGTGCGTTGGAAAATCAGAATGTAGATTTTACTGCATATTCAGTAATTGGTTCTGAGAATCGAGATACAATTGAGAAAAGAATTGCAAGAACTGACGCTTCTCGTTTGATGGAGTTACCATTGGAAAAATTTCTCCATTCTAGAGAATATTTGAAAAATCATTGTGAAGAGTATGCATTGCGGATTGACAATGGCGAACAAGATATCCTTGACGATTTTCAAGTGAAATATATTGAAGTATGTGATATCTTAGATGAACTTGAACCAATTTATCGAGAATTGAAAGACCCCGAAGTCACTGACAAAGTCAGGGTCAACAGAAATGAAAAAAAGTGGTTGGAGCAGAAAATTTCGCAATACCTAGAAGTTGTTGAATATAGAAATAAAGGTCAAATGTTAACCAATGACAATGGGGCGATTGGGATGGGGCATATTTGCTCTTCTGGAAGGAAAGAGGGGCAATTGATCTATCTTTCTGGAAGTGGAGCCGATGAGATATTTTCAGACTATGGATTTGGAGGAGTCAAGCATTTTGGCCATAGCACTATTGGAGGTAAGTTTCCGGAATCTTTGGAGAGAGTATTTCCCTGGAAAAATTTCTTCGATAACACTCAAAGAGCATATTTGATGAAAGAAGAATATGTCAGTGGTTCGCATGGAATTGAAGGCCGCTATCCTTTCCTTGACAAGATGGTTGTCCAGGAATTTCTCTGGTTGACACCTGAATTGAAGAATTCAACGTACAAATCAGTCTTGCACCAATATATGGAAGAGAGTGGTTACCCATTTGATAAACAACAGAAGGTTGGGTTCAATTGTGGCTTTTCATTTGACGGTAAGGGCAATTATAGTAATAAAATTTCCAGCCATCGAATAGTTGGGGAAGCATTGAGAGAGTCTTTAATTGTGAATTTGGAGAGAGAGATTGGCAAAACTCGTCAAAGAAAGAATCGATTTAAGATATTGAATCATCTCTCTAAGGATTGAAAATATAATTCTTTCAGGCGATCATACATTGAATCAATACTGAAATTATTTGCCGCGAATACCGAACCTGCAGATCCAGCATTCTCCAACCACTCTCCATCATCAATACATTCAATCACTATGTCAGCAATCATTTCTGGGTCAAAGTCATTACACAATTTTCCAGATACGTCGTCAATGAAGGTCTCCATAGCTCCTCCAGCATTGGTTGAAACCACAGGTACACCGAATGCTTGTGCTTCAATCAATACATTTGGTAGGCCTTCAATCGATGAAGTTAGCAGAAAAATTTCAAATTCATCCAGCCATGCTTTAACCTGTTTCGATTGTCCAACAAGGTGAATATTTCCGTCCATCTTCCTTTCTGTAACATATTCCTTTGTGCCTTTAAACAGATTCCCCCCTCCAACTAATACGGCATGCACATCCTTTCTTTCAGAGATTACGCGTTCCATCACATCGACCCACAATTTTGGTTGCTTTGCTTGAACAAACCGGAATACAGAACCTACTATGATTGCATCGCGAGGGATTTTGTACTCAGCCATTATTTGAGGTATTTTAGAATATTTACTTGTTAACTCCAAACTTTCAAAGTCTATTCCATTATGAATTACGGGCAATCGTGATGTTGGAATATCTAACCATTTGGAATAACTTTCTGAACCGGCATTGCTGTTCACACATAACATGACTCTAGGATGTTTTAGAATTGTATCATAGGCCCTTCTTAGATAAGGGCGTTTCCTGATATGAATCATTGTTTTGGCATCAGGCCGTTGGGAACGAGCAAATAGGATAATTCCTGGAATTCCAGCCATCAACGCTGCTATAGCAGCAAAGACATTGGTTTCATCTTGCCATGCATGCACAACATCGGGCTTTGTTTCCATGAAAGAAAGGAATAAAGGTTCAATGACTTTTTGCATCTCTGGGGATAGTGTTTCCAAATATGGTTTCCATTTTTTCAATTCTTCAATATGTTTCGGATACCTTTTTTCTAAATTGGTGATTTCACCATATTCATGAATGGTAATGTCTAGATCACAAATTTCATCTGCATATGTATCCATGTTTCCTCTGCTATTATCAATACTATTGCAATGTAGATTCACTTCAGTAATCAGCTCATCATTTGATAATTTTGTTAAACAAGCAACGACCTGCCTCTCTGCACCACCGCGGCCTAGAGAGGAACTTACAATTGCAACATTTTGTGCACTATTATTGGTTTGACGTATAGGGACTTCAGCACATTTTTCGACAATCGATCTTATTGCACATTCTGAATGATACAAAACGCCACCATCATCAAGAATTTCTTGTACCTCTTCAATTGAAGTATTGGTAGATTTCAACAATTTTCTGAACTGCTCTTCAATGGAATCGATTCGTTCGTTTTCAAACGCTATGGCCCGGGATTTGTTGATGTGGAACAATACTTTAGTGAGGTTTCCCCTTTTAAGATTGAAATCAATCATTCTTGAGTGATATTCAGTATTTTGATTCCATTTATTGATTGCAGTATTGAGCAGTTCATCCATCTCTTCTTTCCAATAGTAACTTTCAGCAATTGAATGAGACAGTATATTTCCTTCTATCGAATCGCCTAGGAGATTATCTATATGGTCAAGAGTCCTTTTAGCATCATCTTCTCTGTTCATCGAGTATAATACATTGATTCTCTTTTCCCAATTGCTGTAAAGCGATGGGTTGGAAATGCATTCTGAAATATGTATATCCAATGCTTTTTCCCATTGCTTGCTTCTTTCGAATATAATGGCTAGAGTACGTTTAGCACGCTTCTCTTCAGGAGATAATTCCAGCGCGAGTTCAAAATAATATTGGGATTCTTCAATCCTGTTCAAGTTAAACAATGACCGGCCACATTCAATAATTCCTTCAATATCAGTATTGTCTCTTTCAAATAATTTTTGTGAATAAACAAGAGATTCCCCCCATTCACCCAATTGGTGCAAGACTCTTACTTTGAATAACAAACCATCGCGCGCCTCGGGAAGAATTTCCAATAATTCATCACAGTATCTCATCACCTGCTTCCATTCCTTGAGTTTGTAATTATATCGAATCAGCATTATTCTCGAATCAGTATCTTCAGGGTTTAGATCTAATATTCTCATGTACATTTGTGTTGAAATTGTGTCTTGCCCCAACTGTTTTGCGGATCTAGCGATGAACCGCAATGCATCAATGTTGGAAGGCTGGTGGGATAATAATCTATCACAAATTTCAATACATTCTTGATATTTTGAGATAGAATACAAAGATCTAATCAGCAGCACATGAATTTCAATTTCACTAGGATAACATTCTAAGCGCCTATTACAGTGTTCAATCACAGTTTCCCACCGACCAGAACGATACATTGAACGGATTGATGGAATTGAATGATTACGCTCCCATTTATCCAATAGTTCCAAAGCCTGTTTCTTCAAATCTGGAGACTTGATACCCCTTAATTCAAGGTCAAGTAATAATTCCTGTGGAATAGGCATCAGCATCTCTTCGTGTGTTCCGGTTAGGTCGATGACGAGACGACGCATGCCTGGGCGTTTTGGATAACGTTGTTCAAGACCATCAGGGGAGCCCACAATAATCATCCATCTTCTGCTCTATGGATTTGGTTATTATTCTTCCACACTATTTGCAATCAATAATATTTTGTAAATGTTATAGATGGCGTGATATGCAATATTGTATTGGTGGAGGTGAAAGAGATGTCTGAATACAGAGTATTAGTCACTGGCGGCGCTGGATTCATAGGTTCCAACACCTGTGAATATCTTCTTGAACAGGGAATTGCTGTAGTTTGTATTGACAATCTGTTAACAGGTCATGAATCTAATATTGCACACTTGAAATCAAATGAAAAATTTAAGTTCATCAACGGTGATATAAGGGACATCAAAATCCTGAAATCTGCAATTTCAGGCTGCACTCACGTTTGCCATCAGGCGGCACTTGGTTCAGTTTCGCGTTCAATTGAGGACCCTGTTTCGACAAATAATCACAACGTCAATGGTACTTTGAATGTTTTTTGGGCAGCATATCAAGAAGGAATCAAGCGTGTTGTATATGCATCAAGTTCATCAGTTTATGGAGATGAAAAATCATTGCCCAAGATGGAACAACATGTTGGTATTCCACTTTCTCCATATGCCGTCTCAAAAATTATTTCTGAGCAATATGCTAAAGTTTTCACAGATCTGTATGGAATGGAAATGATAGGATTACGTTATTTCAATGTCTTTGGTCGAAGACAAGATCCTGAAGGAGTTTATGCTGCAGTGATTCCTAAATTCATCAATAATTTGGTGAATCATGAGCCTTCGCAGATATTTGGTGATGGTGAACAATCGCGTGATTTCACTTATATTGACAATGTCATCCAAGCCAATGCTAATGCCATGTTTGATGCTAAAGCGGATGCTTATGGCAAGGTTTTCAACATCGCTTTTGGGGATTGTATCTCAGTAAATAATCTATTTTTTCTGATTCGTGATTTGTTGACGGAATTTGATCCAGGGGTGGCTAATGTGAAGGTAAATCATGTTGCAGAACGAGATGGAGAAATTAGACATTCGATAGCTGAAATTTCAGCAGCGAGAGAATATTTGGGATATGATCCAATATATGATTTTCAAATGGGAATGAAAAATACGATATCTTGGTATTGGAATTCATTGAGGTGATTCTATCGAGATAAAAACGGTTTTTGAGAATAATTACTTGAGATTCAGTTTTATTCCAAATGAAGATGATGCTATCGAACCAGTAGAGCATTACAGAATGATTGGACGTGAAATGAAGATCAAGATTCCAGATGGTGTGGATGTTGATTTGATTCATCCTGATCACTTGGCCTTGATTAGTCTCCTTTGTGTACATCCATTCACAAGAAATAAAATGATATTTCCTAGAGCGGTAAGCAAGAGATTTCACAAAGCAACTAAGATAATCAGTAGATACAAATGCTATCCCGTCGATGAGAATCTTGAGCCATGGGAACCTCCTGAGGATTCAATTCCGGGATTAGCTTACAGCGGTGGGGTAGATTCAACTGCAGCATTGGCTGTAATGCCACCAAATACAATACCAATTTTCTTGGATAGGCCAAACATGCAGGGCTCATTGTATGACAAATCTGCTGCGCTTCAATCATGCAAGGAATTGAGTGAAGTTGGCTTTGATGTTCAAATTGTTGAGTGTGATGTCGAATATATTCGAGAGCCGATTGGATTTCCAACGGATGTGGCTAACGCTATTCCTGCCATTACGTTTGCAGTTCATTTAGGATTGGATTCAATTTCTTATGGAACAATATTGGAAAGTTCATATGGTATTGGTCATAGAAAATTTCGTGATTATCCCAATATGAGCCACTGGCAAATGTGGGGAGGTTTGTTTGCTGCGGCAGGAGTCCCGATGTCATTACCAGTTGGGGGTGTTAGTGAAGTTGGAACTGCAATTATTGTTGAGCATGCCCCTATCGGTTTTATTGCGCAATCTTGTATTCGCGGAAGATGGAAGGAGCCTTGTTGGGGTTGTTGGAAATGTTTTCGAAAGGGATTGCTTTCAATGGCATTGAATATCAGTGCTGCTGCTCATCCATCAATTGAAGAATTATTCACCATCAAGGAAGCAAGAAAGCATCTCCTAGAGATTCCGATAAAGCATGAAAACGTTCTTTCATATACTGTTCAGAGATTGCCTATGGGAAATATGTATATTGATTCTCTGCGTTCAAAAATTGTGATAGGTGATATGAAATTGAATTGGTTGGAGAATTGGTTTCGTGGTTCTCTAGATTTGATGCCAGAAAATATTAGAACTCATGTGGAAAGAAAATTGGACAGATATCTTGGTAAAATGAGTGATGAAGCAGTAAAGTTGATGAGTGGATGGGATTTGACTGAGCATATTAACTCAGAATCTTATACTTCTGGACATGAATCATTAATCAACATTTTATCATAGAAATTTGTTGATCTTCATTTCTTAAGTTTCAATTCATTAATGACCCATTTTGAAAAGAATTGTGCGCCATCTTCATTTTTGAGTAGAGAGGCACGTCTTGCCATTTCCTCTCTTGTTTCTTTGTTCATCAGATGATTTATTGCATCTGTAATATTAGAGTGGTTTCTATTCACCACCATTATCGTGCATCCAGCTTCTTGAGCGATTGTTGCTCTGGATAATTGATCATCATTGCCTGTCTGAAGATTCGGATAACAGATAGTTGGTAGATTGAACAGGATGGTTTCATGAATGGAGTTATACCCCCCCGCAATAATTGCAAAATCAAAACTATTGAAGTATATGGAATTGGGATAATCACGGAGACTTCTAACCCTGTTGTCATTGAAATTTATTCTATCACCGATTATTGATTCTCCTATTACGACGTATACATGTTCAAAGGAAAGTAGTATATCTAGACTTAGTTTAATATCGGAATTAATTTCGTTAATCTTTCCTGCACCTAGTTGAATATAGACTAGAACACAATCTTTGGGTACACCCAATCGTTGCCTCAGAACATTTCGGTTTTTCAGTTCTTCTTTATTGACCAATGTTACGGGAGGAATTGTCAAAGCCCGAACTTTTTCATATTTTTTCTCATAATGCTTATTTGAGAACTCCAAAGGTTTGACCACTACATCAAATTGCTCACTCTTTTCATCAATGAGAATTTCACCATTTTTATTTTCCAGACCTCTTTTATTTATCCAGACCTTTAATATATTCTCATTATTTTTTATCGCATTCAACATTCCTCTATATGGAAATGCTCCATCGAAAATAAATGCTTCAGGACGGTGAGTAGCAATGATATTCAGTAACATTTCTTCTACAATGATATTCCATGTTCTTGTATCCATATCATCAAAATGAGAATGGCCAGAAAGATGATATGCGGGGAATCCTTCTTCAGTCAATATCTGTAAGGTAGGCATTGTGGTGAAGAAGACGATCTCTAAATTGTCATCGAATTCTCGCAGTTTTCTAGCAATGGCTAACATACGAGTGAAGTGACCTATGCCAACTCCATTGGTGGGGAACAACAAGATACTCTTATTGTTTTCATGAATCATTGGAAACTCTGCAACATAGTTTTCTCTCTTTTTCATTCCGAAGTTTTCTAGTGCAATTCTCCACATCAATAGAGGTAATGTAAACCATATTAGCAGTAATCGCCAAGGTTTTTGGATTGCTTTCACAATGTGTGTTCCAATTCTGAAAGAGGCTGAAGAACGAATACGCTTAATTTCTTGCGTGAATGCAACCTCAATGCTTTTTTCATTATCATCCCGAGGGATAATTATTGATGAGTTATCGTCCCCCATTGGTAATTGCAGTTAACCAAACTCTTTGATACTATCTTGTGCTCAGATATAGTTACATGTTGATTATGGGGATTTGCAAACATATCATTCTTTCAGGGCAACAATATGGCTGGGATATATACTATTTATTTACGACTTTGTTCAGATAATATTCTACTGCTTTTTCTGAAGATCCATCGAAAACAAGAATTCCTTCATCTAGTACAATACCTCTCTTGCACATTGATTTAGCAAGATTTAATGAATGAGTTGACAACAATATTGTTTCTCCACTTTCCATGAAATCAATTGCTTTTTTCTCCGCCTTTTTACGAAATTCAAGATCACCAACTCCTAGTGTTTCATCCATCAGAAGAATTTCTGGTTTTAGACTAGTTGTGAATCCAAATCCAACTCGACCAGCCATTCCTGTAGATAATGATCCGTATTCTCTGTCATAAGCGTCTCCAAGCTCACAGAAATCCTCTACTTCTTTTTCAAAATCTTCCTTATTTTTCGGATTAATTCCATATATTTCACTCAACATATTGACATTTTCTCTTGAAGACAAATGGGGAATCAGCCCAGGATTAGCCCCCCTTAGAGTAAAGACTCTTCCAGAAGTTGATATCGTGCCCTTTTCGGGTCTCAAAAATCCTCCGATGGCTCTTAATAAGGTGGTTTTCCCAGCACCATTTTTTCCAAGTATTGCTACTATTTCTCCCTTATCTATTGTAAATGAAACATCTGTAATCGCGTCAACACCTCTAATTTTGTTCGAACGAAAAATACCTTTGGATCTACTGAAATATGAGATGGAGAGTTTATCCACAATGATTGCACTTTCATTTTTCAATTCCATGTTGACCACTTCCATCTTTGTTTATCTATTGTTGATAGTCCATAGAACATGAAAATAGCAATCAGGGGAATCAGTATAATGCCGACAATTGGAATCAATTCTAGATATGAATCAGAACCAAATGAAATGGCTCTTGCGGGTTCAACAATGTATGAAAATGGGTTGAGGAGGTTGAATTGTCTATGGATGCCAGTAGTGAGGCTGAGTGGATATAATGCGGTACTCCCGAAGAACATCAACATTCCGAAATAGGTTACGATTTTTTTGAAATCAGGGAATCTTTGTACGATTGGAGACAAAACCCTTCCAATAGAATACCATGTTAGGCAATTCAAAATGCAAAATACAGGAATAGCGAGAATAGCCCAATATGATGAGCCCAATAACAACAACACACATACTGTTCCAATGGAGAGTTGAAACGATAAATGAGAGACGTACAACAATTCAGAAATGATAATGGCTCGACTCCTAACTCTTTCAATTTGCATTCCAGCAGTGAAATCCAAATTAGAATTAGCTCCATAAATCAAACTTTGTTGTAGCCCTCTAATCATGGCAATTCCAATCAGCAAGTTTCCCGGTTCTGAATTATATTTTATCACTGTAAAAACAAAAAGATAGATCAATGAAATAATCAAAGGATTCAATATATTCCAGATAGTTCCTAAACTGTATGATTTTACATTAGTGAGGTTTCTTTTCTTAACGATGAATTTTCCAATTTTTACATCAATGCGAAAGGATTCCTTTGAATTTGAAGGATACTCAATGCATGAGACATTGGAGATTGTTCTTCTATTCATCTTCTATCTCCCAGCGAAATACTCACTTGTTGCGGTATGTATTGTGCTTATCAATAATGTTAGGTGTTTCATTCAATTTTTCAACATATTTCACATACTTCATGTTTCAGCGAGTAATATTATTATTGAAAATGTCGAAATCTGTGTATTGATGGGAGGTGGCTGATGAAGCGACCTTTGTTCGTTGAACCAGATGGGAGTTATTGTGTCAATTGGAGCCTCAATAGCACCGGACTGACGCCAGTTCATCCTACCAGACAAGGATGAAGGGTAGTGCAGCCAGACCAGCGGCACTCAGTTCCGCTGCCACCAGCAGAAACGGCGCATCGACCATAT
>CAZOTX010000003.1:0-15475 GCA_964582835.1 uncultured Pseudomonadota bacterium
TTCCATCAAGAAGAGCCAGACATAAAGGCTTCCCTGGTTTTAATGCCACACCGTGCACCAAAATTCCGGGATTATTATATTTTTCAAAAACCCGATAATTTAAATCCCCATCCCCTTTTGATGTACCCCCAGATATCAGCACAAAATCCAGTTCAAGTGCATGCTGGAGGATTTCCTCCAGGCGTAATTCTTCGTCTGGAACAATTCCAAAATACACAGATTCGCAACCCAGTTCTTCCACTGCATGACCAATAACGGTAGTATTGGAATCAAAAACTTTGCCCAACTCCATCTGTCCACCTGGAGCAATCAACTCATCCCCAGTTGAAATGATTCCAACTTTTGGTCGCTGCCAGACCCAGACCTTTTCTTCGCCCAGCGCTGCCAGAGTACCTGTTTCTCGATATCCCAGAAGGTCTCCAATTCGCAAAACTACTTCACCTGCTCCTATATCAGATCCTGCAGGTGACACTCCACCAGACGGAACAACTGCTTTGAGGATTTGAATTCCCGTTACTCCTGACTGATCTGATTCAATCGGCAAAGTGTTTTCAATCTTAACCACAGCATCTGCACCACGTGGAAGAACGCCTCCTGTTGCGATAGTTGTCGCAGTTTTTGGATTGACTGATTCCTCCGGAACCACCCCGCAGGCCAAAACTTCCGGATTCAATTTTAGAAAAACCGGAGCAGTGTCTTGCGCACCAAATGTGTCTTCAGAGCGCAATGCAAAGCCGTCGAAATTACTTCTATCAAAATATGGTACATTGTATTTGGCAATCACGTTTTGCGACAAAATTCTTTCACGAGCATATTTTAGTTGAATTTCCTCTTCTCCGATAGGTTTAGGATTTAAGGCTTGCCAAAAACGCTCCTCCGCTTCATCTGCGGTAGCTAAACTTAAAAATTGCTGCTGTTTCATTGTGGGAAATTGTTTTGATTATCTATAATTTTACTGTTTGACATGAGACAAAACCTGAATGGAAATAGAAGAAACTCATACTAACATGTGTTAATATTTTTGTGAATAAAGTACTTGACATAAATTTAATAAAACTTCAATATCGCTTGGCAAATGAAAAAACTTTAAAAATTGTCTACTTAAGCATTGAATGAACAAAGTCACATCATATAAAAAAATTGGATAAAATTCTTGACACAATTCCAAAGTTGTTGTTGGATCACGCCCAGAAAAGTGCTGAAAAACCCGCAAACCGCCATAAGGATTTAGTGGCTATAAATATTAGAATTTTAGTTTTAGTATATTAAATTATGACAATAGGTGATGCAAAAATAGGCATTGTAGCTGGTGCTGGTCCATATGCAGGAATCGATTTGGCACAAAAAATTTTGCAGCAGACCAGAGCTAAAATAGATCAGGATTACCTCCCTACAGTATCAATTTCCACTCCTGCAGATATTGCAGACCGTACCAGTTTTCTTTTGGGACAAATCGAAGACAATCCCGGCCATGCTATTTTTAGCAATTTATCTGAATTAGCAGATCTAGGTGCAACAGTTGTTGGAATTCCTTGCAACACGGCACATGCACCAACTATCCAGAAGGTTTTCATGAAAAAGTTGGAACAATCCGAGATCATAGTTAAAGTATTGGATATGATTTCTGAAACAATCGACTTTTTAAAGGAAGCCTGTCCGGAAGTCAAAATAGTTGGCGTTCTTTCCACAATTGGAACCTGGAAAGCCGGATTTTATCCTAAATTTCTCAGTGAAGCCGGCTATCAAGTTCGAATACTTGATGAGCTGAAACAGCAGATTTTACATGACGAAGCCCTTTTACATCCGGAATATGGAATCAAAATTCAGGCCCATCCTGTAAGCACAGTAGCCAGAAAAATTCTGCTGGAGGGAGTTCATGAATTGGAAAAACAAAATGCGCAAGCCATTGTGTTGGGTTGCACAGAAATTCCACTGGGACTTCCGGAACGGAAAATGGGGAAATTATTTTTTATTGATCCGACTCTTATTTTAGCACGGGCTCTAATTCGTGAATTCTGTCCAGAAAAACTTCTCCCCTGGTCCTGGAAAACTTAAAGTGGAAGAAAAAATAATTACAGCACTAACTCCAATTGAAACCCTGAAAACTGTGATGGCCCGTTTGCGACATCCCGAAAAGGGATGTCCCTGGGACAGGGAACAAACTTTTGCTAGCGTAGCACCATATACAATTGAAGAGGCTTACGAAGTTTCTGAGGCAATAGATAACAAAGACATGACCTCACTCAAGGAAGAACTGGGCGACCTGCTCTTGCAAATAGTTTTTCACTCACAAATGGCTGAAGAATCGGGAGACTTTAATTTTGATGACGTTGCCCAAACGATTTGCGATAAAATGATCCGTAGACATCCACATGTATTTGGGAGGGAGTCCACACGTTCAATAGAATTTCATAGTTTAGATTGGGAAGAGCAAAAAAAAAGTGAACGTGTGAAAAAAGCATTATCTCGTGGAATTTTTCCGAGTGCCCTAGATGATGTGGCTTTAGCACTGCCGGCACTTTTGCGTGCAGAAAAACTTGGAAAAAGGGCTGCAAAAGTAGGATTCGACTGGCCTGAAATAGAGTCTGTTTTTGAAAAAATAAACGAAGAAATTCAGGAGTTACGTTCTGAACTGAAGGCGAATGGAATTTCTGGGAAATCTGTTGAAGAAGAACTTGGTGACATTTTACTGACCGTAGTCAGCCTTGCTCGTCATATCCGTGTTAACCCTGAATTAGCATTACGACTCGCCAATGAAAAATTCAAAAGACGTTTCAGTTTTATCGAAGAAAGACTTGCGGAAGATGGACAATCTCCAGAAAATGTTAGCCTTCAGGAACTTGAAAAACTCTGGGATGAGGCCAAGCAAAGAAAACCGTTTTAGTGATTATTTAGAGACAAGACCATTTTGTTTATACTCGACTTTTAAAAAGGAGAAGGCAATGAATTTGTACGATAGACCTCGATTATCTCAAAAATACCCAAATGGTTTTTAAAATTGATCTCAAAACCATCCGTCTTTGTATTAACTTAATAACTTTAAATCGAACTGAATGCTCACTCGTAGAAATTTATTAAAAAAAAGTGCATTCAGTGGAATGACTTTACTGGCCTTGGAAGTTTTCTACGCCACACGAGGAATTCCAACTGCACCGGACAGTCTGGGGCATTCCTTTGAATTTTTAACTCCTAATGAACGAGGGATTTTGTCTAAGCTTACACCCGTTATTCTTGCAGAGTCCCTACCGGAATCTACTGAGGGAAGGGAATTGGCGGTCAAGGAAGTGATTGTCGGATGGGACATTGCAGTTAACGGATTGCCTATATTAACTCAAAAAGAAATCCGGAAACTGTTTGCAGTACTAAATTCTAATTTTATTTTCTCTTTAACCCCTCGCTTACTAACCGGGGTCACAGAAGCATGGGATAATTTCGACGAAATAGAAGAATTTTTAAATGATTGGCGCCTCAGCGATCCTGATAGTTTGCTAACAGCGAACGAACTACGTGTTGGATATATTGGCATGGTTGAGTTAACCATGGCCTCATGGTATGCCAATACACGCTCATGGAGTTTTTGTGGTTATCCTGGACCACCTGTTTTGTATTAAAAAATAATTATTTATCACAAATTTAATATGAGTGATTTAAAAAATAAAACCCCTGATTTAGTAGTAGAGGGGCTTAAGCAGGGTTGGAAACATATTGATGCATCCGGGCTAACTGAGGATAAAATCTTTGAAGCAGATGTTGTTATTATCGGTTCTGGAGCAGGAGGCGGCAATACATCTGAAATTCTGGCACAGGCTGGCTTGAACGTAATCATTTTGGAAGAAGGTCCCTTACAAACTACTCGTGATTTCCAAATGAAAGAAGATGAGGCTTACTCCAATCTTTATCAAGAATCAGCTGGGAGACAAACAATGGATAGGGGCATCAAAATTTTTCAAGGAAGAATGGTTGGTGGGGGTACAGGTATCAACTGGACAACATGTTTTCGTACGCCTCCTTCAACACTCAAATTTTGGACAGAAGAAATGCAGGTTAATGGATTCTCTGAAAATGAAATGCGCCCCTGGTTTGAGTGGGTGGAACATCGATATCAAATTCAGGATTGGGAAGTTTCTCCAAATGCTAACAATAGTGTGCTGGAAACAGGTTGCGAAAAACTAGGAATTAGTTGGGGGAAAATTCGGAGAAATGTCGCAGGATGCCTTAATTTAGGATATTGTGGTACAGGATGCCCGACCAACGCAAAACAATCCACTCTGGTCACGACAATACCCGGTGCATTGAAAGAAGGAGCAACGCTAATTTCAAAAGCGAAAGCAGAAAATTTTGAAATAAAAAATGGAAAGATTCACGAATTGAAATGTCATGCTATGAATCTACGCGGTAATAACCCCGGCAGACAATCTTTAACTATAAAAGCCAGACATTTCGTGCTATCTGCAGGTGCAATCGGAAGTCCCGCAGTAATATTGCGTTCTAAAAACAAAATCTTAAATCCATATGGCATAGTTGGAACCAGGACATTTCTTCATCCAGTCAATATTTCCGGAGCTGTTATGCCCTTTCCGGTTCATGGTGAATATGGAGCTCCACAAACAATTTTTTCAGACCATTACATTGAGACTCGAATCAACAATAAAAAACCTGGTTTCAAACTAGAATGTCCTCCATTACAACCCATGTTAGTCTCAACTACTTTAGAGGGGCATGGTAAAGTACATGCCAACATTATGCGAAAGAGACCTTTTTTGCATGCTTTGATCGGGCTCCAGCGAGATGGATTCCATCCTGAGAGCATAGGTGGAAAAGTTTACCTAAAAAGTGACAGCACTCCTGGTTTAGATTATCCCGTATCGAATTATGTTTGGGAAGGAATTAGAGATGCTTTTATTGCTATGGCGGAACTTCAATTTGCTTCCGGAGCGAAAACTGTTGCTCCGATTCATAGAGATGCAAAACTATACCAAAACATCAAAGAAGCTAAAATAGCGATTGCCTCCTTACCTATGGAAACTTTGAAAGCACGATTGTTTTCAGCTCATGTGATGGGCGGTTGTCCTATGGGTGAAGACTCAACCAAATCTGTGGTTAATTCAAAAGGACTACATCATGAAGTAGAGAATCTCTCTGTATTTGACGGTTCTGTGTTCCCAACATCAATTGCAACTAATCCGATGGAATCTATTTTTGCAGTTACAGCTAAATTTGCGACAGAATTAGCAAATAGTCTAGTCAGTTAAAGTAAACCCAGAGATGACCGCAGTACAATTTCTAAAACCGTAAATTCTAGATCGAAACTCTTCTATTTGTTAAAAAAACCAACTTACAATCTAATTATTTGCGTTAGAAAAATAATTTTTTGCTGCGCTAACATACTGCTACTTTATGAGTTAATAGAAATTTGCTTGAATGGCATCTCTAAATAGCTTAAAATAAATATAAAAGAAATTTTTTGACTAATAGGTTTCTCAAAAGAAAGTTGATTAATTATTTTTTTTAATTTCGAAATTATTATTATAATTTTTCATTAATTTTTGACGGACAAATAATGAGTGATGCTAATCAAATAAGCCGTAAAGAACTGCTCCAGCCAAATCGTATGGAAAAAAAGTTGTACGCATTTGTAGATCATGCATACCGTGAGAAACGGTTGTATATCAGTTCATTAGTTATAATTTTTGTTTTGATTATTGCAATTTGGGGAGGTTGGAAATATTTACAAAATGAGCATATTCACCAAGCAAATCAATATCATTTAGCACGAGCAACACTTAACAATTCAGCTCTTTCAGAAGAGGAAAGGTTTACTGAAGGAATAAAATCTTTAATGGACTTTGCAAGCTCTAAATCAGATTCTACACTGAGCGTTATTGCATTAATGGAGTCCGGAGAGATCTATGCTCGTCAGTCACAAATTGAGAAGTCAATTACCGTTTTTAGGGATGTAATAAAGCATACCGGGGCTACAACTTTTCTTCGAAATTCTGCAAGATTAAGTTTAGCTGCCTTGTTTGAGCAGCAACAGAGGTGGGACGAAGCAAAATTGATGCTGGAATCAATTAATATCAATTCGTGGGAAGACTTAAAATGGAGAGCAATGGCCAGAATATCAATTGCTAAAGGCGAAATTGAAGATGCAAAAAGTTTATTAGAACAGTTGTTGGAAAAAGTACCTGATTCTATCTTTAGGCAGGAAACTGAAAATTTACTGATGTCACTTTAATCAACTAAAAAAACAAAAAATGGAAGAAACTTATCTTAATTTACTGGAGGAACACAAACAGACTGAAAAAACAAATTTGTTTGAAAAAGTCATAACCATGTCCAAACGTGCAAAGTCGCTTTACAGTTTAGAAGAATCGGCCCGTGCTGGACTTAAACATAAGCCTACTTTTCAAGCTATTCTTGAGACTAATGACGGACGTTTGAAGATGAAAAAAGTTGAAAACAAAATTTCGAACAAGGACTCCAATCAGGAATAAAGCCCCACTCCACTCATATCGTATCCTGGCCACTGAAACCTGAAAACTTAAAATCGATATGAGTGAATCAGTCAATTTGGTGCAGGCCTTTTCACAAATTCTGAGAGCATTGATAACTCGTTCACGTTCTCAATTTGCAGGGTTGATAGTTTTTTCAAGTGTGCTTCTTGCTGATTCCATTTTTAGAATTTACCTATTCCCTTTATACAATAATTTCCTGCAAAAAATAGGAGCCAAACCAGTTTGGACTGATCTTGATGTCGTTTTTTCTCCCATAGTATGGCTTTCTTTCTTTGCCATAATCTTAGGAAGTCTTACAATTGTCATTACATTTGCCTCCCAAAATGTACCAAAACTAATTGATATATACATGGATCACTGGCCAAGTTTATTTTTTGTCTGGTGGGGTGCAGCATGTCTAATTCATTCTTTTACAATCAAGGTCCTATCGGAAGTAGGAGTTGAAATTGTATCAAGCATCATATTTAATTACCACGTGTTACTTGCTGTTTCGCTGGTGATTGGTTTCCCTTTTATTTTTTCAATTCTAAAATCCACCAAAACATCTGATGTTATCGAAAACTTACTGAATGTAAGCTATGCCAGGTTAAAAAAGATAGCTAAGAAAGGTACTCATGGGAAAATATCGCAATTAGAACACTCAACAATTCAGTACCATTTATTTG
This sequence comes from uncultured Pseudomonadota bacterium, assembly GCA_964582835.1. Lineage (GTDB taxonomy): Bacteria > SAR324 > SAR324 > SAR324 > NAC60-12 > Arctic96AD-7. The sequence goes on from CAZOTX010000003.1 coordinate 7,181, forward strand.
AAGAACTCAACCAATTGATGGATTTGTTAGTTTTTGTTCAGTATAAGGAACCAAAAGCACAAATTTTAGAGGGTATTGGCGAATTATTAAGATTTTATGTAAAATTAAAGCCAAGATTCCCTGAAAAATTTTTTAAAATCAATCAAAAAATCCATGATGATATTTCATTCCGGACTTTGAAAAATTTGTTGGTGGAAGTAGAAAAATCTCATACATTTTATGAGCAGAAGATCTTTAGATTGATAGGAAATGTTTACAACATCTTTCTTGAAAAAGGAGAATTCGATCTTTCTACTTTATGTGTGGAACAATTGAGTCAGGTCGGAAAAACGGCTATAGAATATGACGATCACGAACTGATTGAAATAATCATTGTTCGCTTTAATACCTACTTAAGGTTTGCTCTAAAACATGGACAGCACAATAATGAGCCACGTAATTTATATAATCTTGTTTTCCATTATGGGCAATTTCTCAACCACTTGGTTGAAAATAACCAAGTAGACAGAGTCAAAAAGTGCTTAGATCATTTTGTATTTTATGGACAGCAGTGCTTTAATGGAATTCCTCGTGCACGATCCTTAGTTTTCATTTTAGACATTTTGGCTTCTGAAATGCAGAAAATAATGCAGATAATCTTTCAGAATAATTGGGAGAGAGAAATGCAGAAAGAATTACTACAAAAATTTTTATTGTTTGATAATTTTCAGGATATAGACAAAAAAGTTGCTATACAATTCATTAGCCAAAATCATGGTATTCGTCTTTTACATATTGGTTTGGCATTGTTTTATCTTGATAGGAATGAAGAGGAGTTTGCTGTCATTATTGCAAAAGATACACTACAAGATATTTTTTTATTAGGGAAACCACAGTTTTTTAAAACAATGGATACAATTTTTGCCAGACTTCAGTTCTCTGGAGAAAAATTTTGGGAAGATACAGACCGTGGTAATGTGAATATTTATTACACACCATTTCAAAAAAGAATAGAGTATTTTAAGAAATTACAAGAAGTGTTAATTTATGAAAGTCAAAATAAAATTACTGCCTAAAATTAGGATGACTGTTAAAATCATTTTAGAATTTAAAAAAATCTTGTGTCCTTAAATAATTTGAATTATTCTTCAAACATGCATGAAAATGTTAGCTTAGTTTTGAAGAACAGGGCAGGATTTGAAGATCTTTTGAGCAAAAATAATTGAAATGAAAAGAGATGCAGAATTTTTAAGAAAGGTGAGAAAACTTGCTCCTGAAAATAATATGGCCGCAACAGCAAAGACTTTAAAAATTCCAGTTTATACATTAAAGGCCCGCTTGCTCAGTGCAGCAATAAAACTTGGTGAAATCCCACCGAAGTTTGCGAAAACAAGAGTGGCAATAAAAGGTTCTAAGTTAATAAAGCGCAAACATCAGGATTTTATTAGAGCTTCGGGAAAAGGCGGAAGTTCGAGACGTGTGATAATTCCACAACAAATTTTTCAGGAGTTAAACTGGAATAAAGGTGATAAGATTGTCATTCGACGTTTAGGAAAGAAAAAAATTGTTATAGAAAAACCTGCAGCAAAATAAGCTTCTTTTTACAACTCGTTGATTGTATGCAAGAGTGTTCCCTCCTTCATTTTGGATTGCGGCTGAAGGCTCATTTACGGGCATTCCTAACGTTGATTATATTATTTGTATTTAAAAGGTTTAAAGATGGATTTGGTGTATCGCCCTAGACGTTTAAGACGCTCAGCACCTATTCGTGGGTTGGTGCGTGAAACAGAACTATCTCCTCGCCAACTTATTTATCCTTTATTTGTCACTAAAGGGGAATCCGTCCGGAATCATATAGACAGCATGCCCGGTCAATTTCGTTTGTCTATAGATGAACTTGTTCGAGAATGTGAAGAACTTTATGCGCTGGGTATTGGTGCTGTAAACTTGTTTGGTTTTTCTGAAGAAAAAGACGATTTTGCTACAAAGTCTTATGATTCGAATGGACTTATTCAGCGTGCAATTCGTTCAATAAAATCTGTAGTTCCAGATTTATGCGTGCAAACCGATGTTGCTCTTGATCCATATACAACTCACGGTCATGACGGGCTAGTCGTTGATGGTGAAATCGTAAATGATGAATCTGTTGAAGTGCTCTGCAAAATGGCACTTTCACATGCAGAAGCAGGTGCAGATTGGATTGCACCTTCCGATATGATGGACGGCAGAGTTGGAGCGATTCGAAATACGCTGGATGTGCAGGGATTTTCTCATGTTGGTATTCTTGCATATTCTGCAAAGTATGCTTCAAGTTTTTATGGACCGTTTAGAGGAGCTCTTCAATCTGCGCCAAAATGTGGGAACAAAAAATCATATCAAATGGATCCTGCCAACACTAGAGAGGCACTTATAGAGATAGCTTTAGATTTGGAACAAGGAGCAGATATAGTCATGATCAAACCGGCATTGTGTTATCTAGACATTATTTCGCGTGTACGTGAGACCTTTGATGCACCAGTGGCAGCATATAATGTTTCCGGAGAATACGCCATGGTGGTTGCAGCAGCAAAAAATGGCTGGGTTGACAGAGATAATGCCATGATGGAAATGCTATTGTCAATACGACGTGCTGGTGCGGATATGATACTGACATATTTTGCAAAGGATGCAGCTGCTTTTCTAAGAGCAGATTATGGAAGCTTTAGATGAAAAGATCACTTACTATTCGAAATGCAGAGGTAGTTCTGCCTGGAAGAACAGATCGGACAGATGTCTCAGTGGTCAAAGGTCAGATTTTCGCCATTGGGAATGGAATACCTGAAGTTGGAGAAGTGATTGATGCGGATGGCTTATTTTTACTTCCCGGCATCATTGATCCTCAGGTTCATTTTAGGGAACCGGGAGCAAACCACAAAGAGGATTTGCACAGCGGTTCTTGCGCAGCTGCGGCAGGTGGTGTTACAAGTTTTCTAGATATGCCGAATAATAACCCTCCTGTGACAACTCGTTTGCAAATGCAAGAAAAAAAGCAATTAGCGGCAGAAAAATCAGTTGTCAATTATGGCTTTTTTATTGGAGCAACTCCGGATAATCTGGAGGAGTTAAACGCAGTAGAAAATGTCTGCGGTATAAAAATATTCATGGGTTCCTCCACTGGAGATTTGCTGGTAGATAATCCGGATGTTTTGGAAAATATATTCGCCAATGGATCTCGTCTTATAGCTGTTCATGCAGAAGACGAATCCGCTCTCCAGGCAAATCAAGCATTACTCAAGGATTTTTCAGATGTACGAATACATCCACTTCTCAGGAATGAATCTACAGCACTCAAGGCCACAAAAATTGCGGTCCATCTCTCTCTAAAATACAGGCGTAGACTACATATATTGCATTTAACTACAGAGGATGAGTGTGATTTTCTTCGAACTTTACCCAGAGGACACCGTATTTCAACAGAAGTTTGTCCACAGCATTTCACCTTGATTGCTCCGGAATGTTATGATCAGCTAGGAACTTTAGCTCAGATGAATCCACCATTGAGGGTACAGCGTCATGCTGATGCATTATGGAAATCTCTGAAGGAAGGAATTATTGACTGCATTGCCACAGACCATGCTCCACACACTTTGGCAGAAAAAGATCAACCATATGGTATGGCTCCGGCAGGAATGCCAGGTGTAGAAACTTCCTTGCCCTTAATGTTGGACAGAGTCAACCGCAGTGTATGTACATTACAGGAAGTTGTCTTCTGGATGTCTGAATCGCCTGCAAAATTATATGATATAAAAGGTAAAGGACGTATAGAAGTTGGACAGGATGCAGATTTGGTTTTAGTCGATATGAAATTAAAGAAAACGGTCACTAATGGAAAATTGCAGACCAAGGTTAACTGGTCTCCATATAACGGTATGGAATTAAAGGGCTGGCCGGTCCGTACGATTGTTAATGGTCAAACTGTTTTTTTGAATGAAGAAGTTGATAAAAGTATTCGGGGAAGAGAAATCACCTTTGCTTGACCAGCAAATAAGAGTTAGGATAGTTAAAGTAATTTAATCTTTAGATTTGCATTAAATATAGCTTAAAGAATCAGAAATACAAATTTTTCAACTAATTTGGTTTTTTTAAATTTTACCATTTAACCCAATGTAAAACCCTAAATTTGGAGTTTATTATGGCTACATCAATGGATAAAATTCCTAACAAAAATTTAATTGAAATGCTAGAAAATTCGCGGAAGCTTTATGGCGACCAACCTTTATTTGGCACAAAACAGGATGGCATTTATATGTGGACTACATATGAGCAGTTTTCTGAGAAAGTAGATGCTTTACGTGGTGGACTGTCTTCTTTAGGGGTTTCTCCAGGAGACAAGGTTGCAATTATTTCCAAAAACACTGAAGAGTGGGCTGTTTCAGCATATGCCACATACGGATTGTGCGCCCAGCATATTCCGATGTATGAAACACAAATACCGACTGAATGGGAATACATTATTCGTGATTGTGGCGCTAAGGTTTTACTTGCTGCAAATTTAACAGTATATGAACAAACTCGTAAATTCCCTGACCAGATTGATTCTCTGGAACATGTCATTTTGATTTCAGGAAATGCTGAAGCAGATGTGACAACTTATGAGAATTTGATGAAAATAGGAAGTAAAAAAACGGTTGAAGTACTTCAGCCTGAATCACAGTCACCAATGGGAATGATTTATACTTCTGGAACTACAGGGAATCCAAAAGGTGTAATATTGAGTCACAGGAACCTCATCTTTGAGTGTTCAGTTGTGACTCCTCTGTTAGGAATGACTAAAGATGTCCGCACACTAGCCTTTTTACCTTGGGCGCATGTTTTTGGTCAAGTTGCTGAAGTGCACGGATTAATAAGTATTGGAGGTTCTGCAGGTCTGGTTGATGATGTAAATACTCTTATTGATGAATTGGGTGTGGTCAAGCCAAATGTATTCTTTGCCGTACCACGAGTTTATAATAGGATTTATGAACGTCTACGTGAACAGATGGAGGAAAAGCCAGGATTCATCCGCGCACTTTTTTATGGAGGTCTCAAACAGGCTAAGCGTGAAAGAGAAGGAGAAACTCTTAGTTTTATTGATAATTTAGTTCTTACACTGGCGCGCAAAATAATTTTTAAAAAAATCTTGAATCGCTTTGGAGGAAATTTACGTATTGCTGTTAGTGGTGCTAGTGCTTTAAGTCCTTCTGTAGCAGAATTTGTAAATGATATTGGCATAAGCATTTATGAAGGATATGGGCTAAGTGAAAATACTGCTGCTCTTACACTCAATTATCCTGGAGCAAGGCGTTTTGGTTCAGTTGGAAAATCTTTGCCGGGAGTAAGGTTAGAAATTGATAAAGCAGTTGAAGGTTCCAAAGATAAAGACGGAGAAATATTGGCTTATGGAGAAAATATCATGCTTGGTTACCATAACCTGCCCGACGAAAATAAAAAAAGCATTAACGAAAAAGGAGGATTGCGAACAGGAGACCTAGGACATTTGGATTCAGATGGATATCTTTTCATCACAGGACGTGTAAAGGAACAATTCAAACTTGAAAACGGGAGGTTTGTATCTCCCGCCCCTTTAGAAGAATCATTAAAACTGAGTGCGTATATTGATCATGTGATGCTTTACGGCTTCAATCGCCCACATAATGTTGCTTTGATTGTTGCGGCGATGTCTGCGGTTGAAAAATATGCTGAGGGCCTTGGAATTTCTGGAAAAAATGAAAATATATTGAATGAGCCGTCCATCAAGCAATTGTTCCAAGAACAGCTTGAAAGTTTTGGGAAAGATTTCAAAAGTTTTGAACGTCCTAGAAACTTTGCACTACTCAGTGAGGAGTGGAGTATTGACAATGGACTTCTTACTCCAACTTTAAAACTGAAGCGTTCAGTGGTAGAGGAACAGTTCATGTCGCTTATTGAGAGCCTTTATTCATAATATTTTTTAATTTGTTTGGTCTTGTAATTGGCCTGCATTTATAGTTATTCTATGCAACTTTAATGTTTCTTCGGCATAATGAAAATCCAAGTTTCTAATCTCCACAAAAGCTATATTGACGGTGAAGGCCTGAAGTTACATATTTTGCGTGGCCTTAATTTTGAAGCAAAGTCTGGTTCGACTGTGGCAATAGTAGGAGCTTCGGGAACTGGAAAAAGTACATTTCTGCATACAATTGGAATGCTGGAAGGAATTGACGAAGGGCAGTTAGTTTTTGACGGAGGTGATCTGTCAAATTTAACCCGTGATCAAGCTGCGCAGTTTCGAAACGAAAAAGTAGGCTTTATCTTTCAATTTCACCAGTTATTGCAGGATTTTACTGCATTGGAAAACGTAATGATTCCCCAGCTAATTCAAGGTAAAAATTCTAGAATTGTCCAGAAAGATGCTTTTGAACTACTAAAAAAAGTAGGACTGGCTGAGCGTGCAGAACATAAGCCTACACAACTTTCCGGAGGAGAACAGCAGCGGGTCGCAATTGCACGTGCTTTAATAAATAGGCCTCTAATTGTTCTAGCGGATGAACCAACCGGGAACCTAGACCGGGAGACAGGAGAGGAGGTAATGCAAATTTTTCTAAGACTAAACCAAGAAAATAAAACTACGCTCGTTATGATTACTCACAACTCGAGCCTCGCATCGGCCATGCAGTATCAGCATCGTATGGAAAATGGTCAACTGCATTTGCTTACGAATGAATAAGATATTCCTAAAAAGAATTTCTACTCTGCCTGATTCTCGATTCTTTCAAACCTGATGAACTTCCTTTCTTCTTTTTTTCGTTTTCTAACAACAATTCTTTTTCTGATCTTCATTTGCATGGGCAACTTCAAACATGTTCTCAATGCACAAGTGGAAAGCAGTTCGGATTTATCTACGCTTATTTCTGAGATTGAAATTAAGGGTACATCTGAGCTGGAATCCTCTCAGATCCTTTTTATGATAGAAAGTCAAGTTGGTGAACCTCTGTCACGTAAGACTGTTCGAAAGGACATCCATTCTATTTATCAAATGAAATTGTTTGAGGACGTTAAAGCAGAAGTTAAACTGCATGATGTTGAAGAATCTGGATCAAATGGATTTTTACTGCGCTTTGTGGTAAAGGAACGTCCTCGACTAACAGAAGTTAAGCTTATTGGAGTAATGCTGGTTGAACGTTCTGAAATTGAAGAAAAGATGACCCTGGTACAATATGATCCTTACGATCAGGAAAAGATTGCGGTAAATGAGCAAATTATTTTGGAATACTACCGAAAGGAGGGTTATCCCATGGTTTTGGTGAACAGTAAAATCGAATCTGTCGATTCTATTTTAGATCCTGAAGGAAAGAAGTTTCGTATTGTTTTTGAAATAGAGGAAAAACCTCGTGTTTATCTTTCAGATATTTACATATTTGGGACCAAATTTTATTCAGAGCTAGATATAAAAAGATTCATCATGAGCTCTGAAATTGATTGTGTGGACTGGGCAAATCAATCTGGACTTTTTCGTGAAGAAATGATAAATCAAGACCTATCAATGATAACTCAGCACTATATTAAAAATGGATTCATTAAAGTATTTATTGAAAAACCTGATGTAACAATAATTCATAATTTAGATTATAGTCGGGTTGATGTCCGTTTAAATATTACAGAAGGAGATCAGTATTACACAGGGGAAATATCCATCTCTGGAGATATTATTGGGGAAAAAGAGAAGTTGATGGAAGGCTTGTTGCTTGAAGAAGGTGAAATATATAATCCATTTCTGCAAAACAGAGATCGTTCAAGCATAAGTGAGGTTTATTATGAACGTGGTTATGCCTTTGTAAGAGTTATCCCTGAAACAAAAATTAATCAAGAAGAAAAAATTGTTGATGTAAATTATCGGATTGAAAAAGGTGAGAAGGCCTATATTGGTCGGATGGAAATTGCGGGAAACAAAGAAACACAAGATCATGTGATTCGGCGTGAATTTGAATTACAGGAGGATGAACTTTTTAATGGTAAAAAACTGCGCTTCAGTCAGGAAAATCTTAACCGCTTAGGTTTTTTTGAATCAGGAGTTATTCTGGAACGTTCTCCAAGAGAACAAGAAGACAACTTATTTGATATCCTTGCCCGTCTAAAAGAATCTCAGACAGGAACTTTTCAAGCCCAAATAGGCTATAGCGATTTTTCCGGTTTCACTGGAGGAGTGACACTCTCAAAAGGGAATTTGCTAGGAACAGGACGTACTTTACGTTTGAGTGCAACATTTGCCGAACAGAGTGTTCAACAAAGATTTGATATAACTCTGATTGATCCAAGACT
>CAZOTX010000004.1:0-15220 GCA_964582835.1 uncultured Pseudomonadota bacterium
GAATGATATCCCAGTTCCAAAACCAAAAGCTCACGATGTTCTAATTCGAGTTGGGGCTGCTGCAATAAACAACACAGATATCAATACAAGAACAGCCTGGTATTCAAAAGGTGATGCTGCGAGTAAGGATGCTAGTTGGTCTGGGAAAGAAATTGAATTCCCACGTATTCAGGGTATAGATGTATGCGGACATATAGTGGAAGTTGGCAAAAAAATCAGTCAAAATAGAATTGGAGAAAGAGTTCTGGTTGAGCCTTGCTTAAGAGAGGTAAAAGGTAAGGTTTTGTCTAAGCCATGGTTTTTGGGTTCTGAGTGCGATGGGGGGTTTGCTGAATTCGTTGTAGTTGCTTCACGGCATGCTTATCGTGTAGAGACTACATTCAGTGATGTTGAGCTTGCATCATTCCCTTGTTCCTATTCCACTGCGGAAAATATGCTAACTAAATCCAAAGTTATATCAAGCGATTTGGTACTGGTTACGGGAGCCTCGGGTGGAGTCGGCTCTGCCGCAGTTCAACTAATAAAGGCCAGAGGAGCGAATGTTATTGTTGTAACCAGAATCTCAAAATCTCAAGACCTAATTAAACTTGGGGCAAAGAAGGCTCTTAATTGTGAGCAGAGCGTGGTTGAGGCAATAGGGCCAAACAATATTGATTTAGTAATTGATCTTGTTGGTGGAAATAGTTGGCCATCCCTTCTTGAAATATTGAAACCTGGTGGACGTTACGCAGTTTCTGGTGCAATTGGGGGTGCTTTTGTCGAGCTTGATCTTAGAACGCTTTACCTGAAAGATTTAAGTTTTTTTGGTTGCACAGTTTTAGAGTCAAATGTTTTTGCAAATCTCATAAAATATATTGAAAGTGGGGAAATTAAGCCTATTGTGGCTAAAACTTTTCCTCTGGAAGATATTGTTAAAGCCCAAGAGATGTTTTTACTGAAAAAACATGTTGGAAAAATTGTTTTAACCATCAAAAATTCATAACAGTGTTAGCTTCATGAAGTAAGGTTTGTAATCGCAAAAAATCTTACCTCCCACCGATAGCTAAAAAGTGTATTTAGTTATTAGCTTTGTATTTTCCTGGTATGAGATTAGTAACTGAAGATACGAGCAATGAGAAGGAAAACTCTTTTAAAAAAAGTAACAACTGGTCACAGTACTTTTTATTATGTTTGCCAATGTCATTTTTGAAGTGGACATAATTATTTTTGTTTTCAAAATTGTGATTTCTTAAAATCCTAAACAACTCATTAGTCACTGAAACTTCAACCTTAGAGCTTTTTTGTCAAATGTAGCATAATTTTTTATCTGAGATTTTGAGGGACTGTAATAGAATGGGTAAATTGAAGTATTGCTGTTTCTACTTAGTTTATAGTGGTAGTACTTCAAGCAGAAGAGTTCATTCAACCAATTTTCCAGGAATTGAGAAGTTGCTTGACGGCAGTGGTAGGTAGCATTTTTCCAGAATTTACAGCCTTTTCTAATTTTGAAATTTTCTTTTGAAGATTTGGAAGGTTTCGGAAACTCATCATTAGTCCTTCTTCCAACAATGACCACATCCATTTTTCTGTTTGAGTTCTACGCTGCGTTTCCCACTCGCCTGATTCCCTAAGTGCCTTGCGGTAGTTTTTTGCGGACTTCCAAACAGTGTCTATCCCTCTTTTTTCTAAGGCACTACAAAGTAAAATCTGCTGAGTCCAAGAAGATTTTGTGGAGGAGAGAAAATGTAAAGCCTTCCGGTATTCGGCTTGTGTCGTTTTAGCCATTGATTCTTGTTCACCATCAGACTTGTTGATTAAAACTAAATCTGCCAATTCTAGAACTCCTTTTTTAATTCCCTGTAACTCGTCTCCTGCATTGGGGAGGATTAGGAGTAAAAAAAAATCAACCATTGAGGCCACTAAACTTTCAGACTGTCCGACACCGACGGTTTCCACAATAACTATATCGTAGCCAGCTGCTTCGCAAATCAATAAAGTTTCTCGTGTTTTTCTGCCAACACCTCCAAGAACTCCCGAAGAAGGTGAAGGCCGAATAAACGCATCTGGATGCTGCGCTAATTCATTCATTCGTGTTTTGTCACCCATAATACTTCCACCGGTAAGTGGACTACTGGGATCAACAGTAAGTACAGCGACACGATGTCCCTGTTCAATTAAGAAAAGTCCAAAAGCCTCAATGAATGTACTTTTACCTACCCCAGGAACTCCTGTAATTCCTATACGCAAAGCTTTTCCTGAGAATGGTAAAAGAGATTCAAGTAAATCTTGTCCCTGCTGAAACGATTCTGGACGAGTACTTTCTAGTAGAGTAATGGCTTTAGCTATTGCTCTAGGGTTACCTTGTAGAATTTCCTTCAGCGCAGGGATATTTTTTCTGTACATTGTTTTACGAGTTTCAGTGAATTTAGGATTTTTTAGTGATAGCCTCCAGCACCTCACGCGCGGCTTTGGGGATTGGAGTACCCGGCCCAAAAACACAAGCCACTCCAAGATTTTTTAAAAAATCATAATCTTGTGGTGGAATCACACCTCCTACAACAACAACCATGTCTTCTGAATTACTTTTTTTCAAAACTTTCATCAAAAGTTTAATTAATGTTTTGTGACCTGCTGCCTGAGACGAAATTCCTATCACATGTACATCGTTCTCAATAGCTTGTTTTACCACTTCTTCAGGAGTTTGAAAAAGTGGAGCAATATCTACATCAAATCCCAAATCTGCAAAAGCAGTTGCAATCACTTTTGCCCCCCTGTCATGACCGTCCTGTCCCATTTTTGCGACCATTATTCGAGGACGCCGACCTGCATTTTTAGCAAAGGAATTTATTACTTGACGGACCAAAGAAATTTCTTTTTTATCAGAAAATTCCTTAGCATATACTCCAGAAATTGATTTGATGGGAGCATTATATCTTCCCCAGGTTTTTTCCATGGCAAATGAAATTTCTCCAACAGTCGCACGTGCACGTACTGCTTCAATTGAGAGAGCCAGCAAATTTTCTTTTCCAGTATTAGCCGCACTGGTAATTTTTTTTAAAATATTTTCAACAATTTGTGTATCTCGATTATTTCTAATTTTTTGCAGACGTTCGATTTGTTCTTTTCTAACTGCACTGTTATCAATTTCCCTTACTTCCACTGGTACAACATTTTCTGCCTGATATTTATTCGTGCCTACAATCACTTCTTCACCCTGGTCAATCAAAGCTTGTCTGCGAGCTGATGCTTCTTCGATTCGCTGCTGGGGAATTCCGTATTCAACAGCTTTTGCCATTCCACCAATTTTTTCAATTTCGTCGATTAATTTTGTTGTTTCACGAATAATTGAATCTGTCAATGATTCCATAAAATATGATCCTCCAAAAGGGTCAACAACGTGCGGAATTCCAGATTCTTCTTGTAAAATTAATTGGGTGTTGCGGGCAATCCGAGCAGATGTTTCAGTAGGGAGGCCAAGAGCTTCGTCAAATGCGTTTGTATGCAATGACTGCGTTCCACCTAGAGTTGCAGCAATGGCCTCGACTGTTGTACGGACGATATTGTTAAACGGATCCTGCTCTGTCAGGCTCCATCCTGATGTTTGACAGTGTGTACGTAGAATTGATGACTGAACTTTTTTTGGGTTAAACTGTTCAATAAGTTTGGACCATAAAAATCGTGCTGCTCGTAATTTGGCAATTTCCATAAAAAAATTCATGCCAATACCAAAAAAGAATGAGATTCGAGGTGCAAAACTGTCTATCTCCATTCCGCGATTAAGCGCTGTACGCACGTATTCCAAACCGTTTCCAAGTGAAAAAGCTAATTCTTGTACTGCAGTTGCTCCGGCTTCCTGTAGGTGATATCCACTGATGCTAACTGAATTATATCGTGGCATGTTTCTACTTGTGTACTCAATAATGTCAGCAACAATACGCATCGATGGAGTTGGTGGATAAATGTAAGTGTTTCGTACCATGAATTCTTTCAGAATATCATTTTGGATGGTTCCACTGAGTTGTTCTTGTTTCACACCTTGTTCTTCTGCGGCAACTATATACGTGGCCAAAATTGGTAAAACAGCGCCATTCATTGTCATTGAAACGGACATCTGATCGAGTGGAATTTGATCAAACAAAATTTTCATGTCTTCAACCGAATCGATAGCTACACCTGCTTTACCTACATCTCCAACAACTCTTTCATGATCAGAATCATATCCACGATGGGTAGCTAAATCAAAAGCTATGCTTAATCCTTTTTGACCGGTCTCTAAATTTTTTCTATAAAAAGCATTTGATTCTTTTGCAGTGGAAAAGCCAGCATATTGCCGGATTGTCCATGGACGACCTGAATACATAGTAGATCGAGATCCACGTGTGAATGGATAAAATCCAGAAAGAGATTCTGTATAACCAATTCTTTCTAAATCTTCAGAAGTATAAAGTGGTTTGATATTAATACCTTCTGCAGTTTTCCAATGAATTGATGAAGATTCTTTCCCTTTTAATTCACTGTAGGCCTGTTTTTCCCAGTCTTTCATTGAAGCTGTAGATGTTTTTTTTGTTTTTGACATAAAATTTTTTTAAAATTATAAAACCTGAAACGATAGATTATGACTATTCTGAACAACCAACTGCTTTCAACAAAGCATCTGATGAAGTTTCAGCATTTGTTATTGCCTTAGTATTGTCACCAGAAAGTGAAGAAAGTTTATTAAGATTGAGAGTCAAGTCAGCAAGATAATCAGTCAAAGAACTAATAGGTCCGCAAACTGTAGTAGCAAATGGTTCAGGCAGTTTTCCTCTTGAAGTATTATCTACCCATGCATTAAAGTTAATAAAAGCTGCATTTTGTTCATCTGAATCTGTAATCCCTTTCATTGCACCTAAAATGCTATTGCACTGCGTACCATTCCTCTCCTTAGTCCAGAGATGACCGTCCATTGCTTTGAGATTGGCTGTTGCATCTGAATTAGAAATATCTACCTCTGTACATGTAAGATTATCTACATGGCTACATCCATTACACAGTGCTGGATATGCTTCTGCGGTTGTGGTTGCATTATCATAAACTTCGAGCTGATTTAACTGCATTGCAAACGATATTGCAAAAGTGTTAAGTAATATTTCATCGGCACTTAGCTCGTTAAGATCACGTTGCAATAGTTCGTAAGCGCTATTAAGGTTAGTTTTTGATTTAGAAATGGCTTTTGCACGTTCATCATCATTCGCTATATTGGCTACGCTTAACTGGAGAATATTTAAAATAGAAGCTCCAGCGATATCGTCAGTGCCTAAAGCTGTTGGTTTGGTGTAAGCAGTTACAGTTGTTGCTGACGATTTTAGCAAGTTAATAATGTCATAGCCAGCCTTACCCATGTAGGCAGTTGCTTTATCTTTTCTTGAACTGCAAACTGACAAAGCCTTTTCGTAATTCCTGGCATCGATGGCACTATTGCAGGAACTGGTATCAGATTCTTCCACCAAATCCCCACAGGCAGAAAGAACGAGAAAAATTCCAAAAATTGTACTCCAATGCAATATTAAATGCATTTTATTTGCTTATCCAGAAAGTATTTTAGCATTACTAAAATCCTAAATTAATTTGTATTACTTTTCGTTTGTCAGGCTTGTCTCCTATTTTATCACCTGTTTCTGCAGTGTAAACTGCATATTGAATGTTGAGGAAACGAATAAATATGAAGGGATTCAGCTCAAAACCATAGGTAAAATATCCCTGATTGTAACCAGCTCGTACTGCAAATGTACTGGCTCCAGAATCAATGGGAAAAAAACCTATTTCAGTTCCAATGTGGAGACGCTTCAAGAAACAGTCAGTCCCTTTTTCAGTCTGGCAATAAATGTCATCAGCATGTTTCATGGTCAAGTCACGAAGATCAATCGCAAATAAAAATCGTAGAGGCCCCCAAGAGGGCTGTAAGGAAATTCCTGTACCCAATTCCAGGTTTTGATCAGATGGGTTGGTTTCATTATCTAAACGATTGAATTTGAGACCACCAACATTGTAAGCACTCGTACCCCAAATCATTTTCAAAGAAGAAGCGGTTTCAAGACGTCTTTGAAAACCGAAATTGTAAGTTTGGGCACGTTTTAGATCTGACGGGTCACAGCTACCAAATGAACTACTAATGTTTGAATTAGTCACAACTTCGCCAAAAGTTGCTTTAGTTAAAGGGATATCACATCGTTCAACAGTCCCAACTCCAGCGCCGACTAGCCAGCGTCCACGATCAACTGGCATGGCAAATCCCAAGTTATTAATTATGTCCACGCGAAAGCCAAAATCAATTTCAATAGAAACTGGATTACGAACTCCTAAATCAAACTGCGTTTCTACAGCGCTGGCTACACCAAAAGACATCATTTCTCCAAAAGGCATTATCAAGTTTAAATCAATTAAATTTCTAAAGTGAACGTGCTTGCCCATTAGCAAAGCGACTACATCTTCCGTTTTTGGATCACTATCCAGTTTTGCAATTTCATCACGAATTCCCCATACTTCATCTGACAATTCATTTAATATTGGAAAACCAATCAAAATAGAGTCAACACTGGCCATACCTGCCGGGTTATAAAAAAGTGCATTTTCGTCAAAACTCAATGCAATTCCAGTATTCCCCATACCTAAATTACGGATACCCTGTACTGGTCTACGCAACTCACCAGTTTGGGCCAGTAGTGTAAAAACTCCTCCGAGGCAAAGCAAAATTACCAAGACAAATAGATAACGAATGTGGTAGCGTAAGTATGACATTTTGATAAATAAAGACATTAATACTATGAAAATTACTTTTTAACTCAAATCATTGGTGAGATTGATGCACCCTTTATGCAAATTAAATATTGCTTAACTTACAGTATACCGTCTATGACTTAGTATCTTAAACGCAATTATTTTATCTTCACACTTTAATTTTTTATGCCCAGACTATTCGCAGTTGATTCAATGGCAGTGCTTTACCGTGGATATTTTGCCATGATTCGGACACCACTTATCAATTCAAAAGGCTTAAATACAAGTGGGATTAGGAGTTTTTTAATGCAATTGATCAAAATTATTGAAGAAGAAAAGCCAGATTATTTAGCAATAACTTCAGATTCATCAGAACCCACTTTTCGTCATAAAAGATTCCCTGATTACAAGGCTACACGTGAAAAAATGCCTGAAGATTTGGTTGAGCAACTTCCATATTTACCAAGGTTGGTAGAATCACTTAATTTACCTTATTTGATCATACCGGGATATGAGGCTGACGACATAGTTGGTACCTTGATGAGACTTTGCCGGGAATCTGAAATAGATGGAGTGATGGTTACCAGTGATAAAGATTACATGCAGTTGGTAACGGATAAAATAGTTATGCTGAATCACCGGAACGAGCGTATTGGAATTTCGGGAGTTCAAGAAAAATTTGGCTGTGCTCCAGAGCAGGTGGTTGAGATGTTAGGACTAATGGGAGATTCTTCTGATAATATTCCAGGTGTTCGCGGTGTAGGAGAAAAAACTGCCATGAAGTTGATTGCGGAATATGGAAATATTGAATCGGTTTATGAAAATTTGGATAAGATAAGTGGTAAAAGTCTCAAAGAAAAATTAGATTCAGGTCATGATAATGCTCTCATGTCAAGAGAACTTGCTACAATTGATTGTCACGTGCCAATTTCGGCCACTCTTAAAGATTTTAATTTGGAAGAAACTGAGTTATATGATAATCCACAATTATTTTCTTTATTGGAAGAATTAGAGTTTAGAACCCTCCTAAATCGTCTGAATAAAAAAAAGGGAACAGGAGGTAAGAAACTGGAGGCCGTTAATCTAACTGAGTATGAAAAAAATAAAGAAACTAATGAACTTTTAGCTCTAGCAGAAGGCAAGTTGAATGTGCTGAATGTTAGTTGTTCAATAGTTGAAACTGCTGAACAATTCCGAATTTATATGTCCGAGATCCCTGAAGGTACTAGTCTCGCCCTTGCCCTTAACACAAAAGGTGGGCATCAACTTGAATTTCGGATTTTGGGTCTTGCTCTTTGTGCGGATAAGGATCAAAGCATTTATCTTAATTTGGGCAAGACTGACTCAGTGACAACAAAGTTGTTTGTAGAATTGAAAAAAATGCTTGAGTCTGATGCATACCCAAAGATTTTTCATGATTATAAGAAAGCAGTACAGATTTTTACAAAACTAGACATTGATTTAAATGGAATTGGATCTGACGTAATGCTTGCTGCTCACATGACAGATCCATTGGAAAGGCGTTATGACTTAGATTATCTAATGGGACGAGTACTAAATTTTCGTCGAAAAGCAAGAGAAAATGCTGAAACGTCCTCACCAAAAAATCAGCTTTCGATGTTTGATGAAGCAAATCAAGAGGGATTCATTTATTATTGTGAAAATGCTTCGATCATTTTTCGTTTATATCTGCAGCTTGATGCTCAACTGAAACAAACAGGAATGGTGGAAGCCTTCCAGAATATTGAAATCCCTCTTGCCGAAATTCTGGCAAAGTTGGAGCTGAATGGTGTCAGATTGGATGTCGATGGTTTGGCAAAAATTGCTATTGAGTTTGATGGGCGTTTGACTAAATTACGTCAAAAAATTGTTGATTTGGCTGGTGAAGAATTTAATCCAAACTCAATAATTGAAATGCAAAAAATTCTTTACGATAAACTTCAACTGCATGAACATTATAAGGTAAAACCAAAAAAAATAAAGCTGGGGAACCAAATGTCTACGGACGAGGAAACTTTGGAAAAATTAGCTGAAGATGAACTGCCCCGTACAATTTTAGACTACCGAACTTTAAACAAACTTAAAAACACATATGTAGATCAACTTCCTACATTTGTGCATACTGACAGTGACAGAATACATTCTACTTTTCGTCAAACTGGTACTGCAACTGGACGTCTTTCATCAGAAAACCCAAACCTTCAAAACATTCCTGTCCGTAGTAGCGAAGGACGTCGTATTCGTCGTGCCTTTATTGCGTCTGCAGCAGAAAATATTTTAATTTCAGCAGACTACAGTCAAATTGAATTGCGTGTAGTTGCTCATTATTCAAAGGATCCCACATTTTTGGAGGCATATAGGCGCAACCTTGATATTCATAAGTTGACATCATCTGCAATTTTTAATGTGACTGAAAAAGAGGTTACTCGTGAAATGCGTTCGAGGGCGAAAGAAGTAAATTTTGGCCTAATTTATAGAATGGGTCCCGAAAGGCTTTCAATTGTGACAAAGACATCTAAAATTGAAGCAAAAGAATTTATCAATCGTTATTTTCAAAAATATAACACCATTAACGCTCTTCAGGAAAGTTTTCTGGAACGAGCTCGTAAAGAGGGATTTTCAGAGACATTATTTGGAAGAAGACGCTACCTTCCAGATATAAATACTAAGGGTCTTTTGAAAAGGATGGCCGAAGGAGCAGCAATCAACACCCCCATTCAGGGATCTGCAGCAGAAATCATTAAGTTAGCTATGATTGCCGTTGAAAAGCGTATTAGGGAGGAAAAAATGCAGTCTAGAATGATTTTGACAGTCCACGATGAACTAGTTTTTGATACATTGAAAGAAGAGGAAGATGAACTTTGTAAAATGATTAAGAAAACTATGGAAAATGTAGTTGGACTTGAGGTGCCACTGTTGGTTGAAATAGGAAAAGGTCAAACATGGCTTGATGCTCATTAACCTTTCCTCAATCAATTTTTCTTGGAATTTTGTGTTTCTTGGGTATTTGCAGATTATAGGCAATCTAAAAATTGATTTGGAAAACAAAAAAACTTCATCATATAAAGTTTCTGTGTTGAAAAATTTTCTATTATCAAAAAATTTAATCTCTATATTTTTACAAAAAAACTTAAAAAACAATTAATTATCGAAAATAAATTGAGTGTAATTATTACATTTTTCTTGAATTTTTGCTTGCCTTTAAATAATAGTCTAGTAAAATTCATTTTAAGTCAGTATTTCAAAAAATATAAATTGATAAAAAACTTTAGATTCAAAATTTTTAAAGCACTTTAAATTTTTTTCTGAAAAGCTGAAAAATGAAAAATAATTCGAATCCGATAACCAGATTTCGAAAGAAAGTTTTTCCTTTCGTAGTATTCAACTGGTTATTAATTATTTCAGCAATTGTGTTTTTTGGTAAAAAAGTGGAAGCCCAGGAAGATACAAACATTAGTTCTGATGCAATGCTGCCTGTTGTAAAAATGGAATTGGCACCACGAAATGAACATAAACTCCATCCGTTTGTTAACAAGGAGAACTTTATTTACTGGCCTCAGGAAATGCCGATCTTTTTTTGGCTAGGAACTTCCAGTGGTGAGGATGCTCACCTCTTTCCATTATTACATTCTGGCACTACAAACTCTGATGGACATTGGGAAGCAGATTCGGCAAAGGAATTGGAAAATTATCGAAGTGGTGGACTTAAACTGGAAATCAGCAGTAATCAGTTTGTTCGTTGGCTTCATCACTACAACAAAAAAGAAACAACGATGCGATTCATAGCTGATGGGGTTCCTCCAGTAAGTCAACTTCAGTTTGTTTCAAAAAAACGTCAAATTGATATAAGGGGGGTTTACTTTCCAGGAGATGCAATCGCAACTTTAAGTGCAAAAGATGAAATCTCAGGAGTAGAGAATACTTATCTTTCAGTTAATGGAAAAACATTTATACCTTCAGATGGGATTAAATTTTCGGAAGAAGGATACTATCTTTTGCGTCATTATGCAGTAGACAGGGTGGGGAATGCTTCGGAGACTTTACAGACTCGTTTTTACATTGATAAAACCCCACCTATCACAAATTTGAAAATGGTCAATGCATCTAAAAATGTTTTTGGTCCCAATTCAACTTTGTCAATAACCAGTCAGGACGAACTTTCTGGTGTTTATCTTTCTTATTATAAATGGAATTCAGGGGAGTTTAAAAGGTCATTTAAAAACAAGATATTATTTGAAGGTGTGAAAGAAGGAACAAATATTTTACATTTTTATACAGAAGATTTGGTCGGTAATAGTGAAAAAATTAACGAGGTAACTCTTGGATTTGATAGAAATGGTCCAGAAGTTTCACATGAAATAATAGGGGATCAGCACATTAAAAATGGGAAAGTTTTTTTGTCCTCACGGTCACAAATTTTTCTTAAAGCAGTGGACAAAATGGTTGATATTCAGTCGATTGAATTCAAAATAAATGGAATTTCATATGGGAACTATGAGATTTCTTTCCGACCCCCAGTGCAAACCGGTGAATTCAAAATGGACTATCAGGGGATAGATATGATAGGCAACAAATCTAATCTTACTTCAGCAAATTTTGTTGTCGATACATTAAGTCCTTCTACAAGGTTTGTAACTGATGGAGTGACTTATAGTCGTGGCCCCAATGTAATCTGGGTGAATTCAAAAACCCGTATCTCTTTGAAAGCAAAAGATGATCTCTCCGGAGTTAAGTCAATTTTCTACAAATTAGATGAAAATAAAGAATTGCTTTATAAAAGTCCATTTACTATTTCAGAGGAAGGACGTCACACTTTTCAATATTCATCAGTTGATCATGTAAACAATAAAGAAGTTTTGACGCCTGTTCTTCTAGTGGTGGATGATACACCACCAGAAATTAATGCTGTTTTTAACAGGTCTGCAGTTGGTAGTGAAGGAGGGAAGGGAGAAGATAAAATAGACGTTTACCCATTATTTACTACATTATTTCTAAATGCAGATGACAACTCAGCTAAGCTAAAAGAAATTCGTTTTAGTATAAACGGTAGTCCAAAAGAAATTTACAAAGAAGCTCTTTTGCTGAAAAAGGCTGGGAATTATTATGTTGAAGTTAATGCTGAAGACAACCTTGGTAATATTTCTAGTAAGAAAATGCTTTTTATTGTAAAAGCAGGTTGAAAATTATTTTTTATCCAAAAATTTTGTCAATTGTCTCTAGAGCTTTTTGAAAAAAAGACTTTGTAATAATGTGTTTTTTCTACATATAAATCCTTCCGAAAATTCGGTTAGATCTTAATTAATACACTTTTGAAAATAATTAAGCCTTGTTAAGATAATAATATTTCAGTAAATAATACTTTATTAGGAGTATAATTATGGTCACAGCAATTGTATTATTAAATATAGAGCGTCAACAAATTAAATTAATTTCACAAAAATTAGTTGACATGCAGGAAGTTTCTGAGGTTTATTCTGTTGCAGGTAGATACGATTTAGTGGCGATTGTACGGGTAAAAAATAATCAGCAAATTGCGGAAACGATAACACAAAAATTTGGAGAACTAAATGGGATTATTGCTACAGAAACATTGATTGCTTTCAATACGTTTTCGCGGTACGATCTTGAACACATGTTTTCAATCGGAGAGTGAGAACAAGTGACAGACTCAAATCTGAAACAAACTATTAAAGTCCGGGAAGCAATTTACCGGATGAACTCGTATAGCCCTCCACTTGAAAATCGTAATCCTGAAGAACATTTGTTGATGGATTTCAATGAATCACCACTTCCTCCTCCCAAAAAAGTTTTTGAAAAAATAGTTCGTTCTCTAAACAAACGTACACACACTTATCCCGACTATGGTGATTTTCTTGAGTTATTGGGGAAATATGTTGGAGTTTCCCGAAACAATTTGCTTTTAACAAATGGTTCGGATCAGGCAATAGATGTTATTTTGCGATGTATCTTGGAAAGTGGGGAGGAAGTGGCGATGTTTCAACCTGGATTTGCAATGTTTAAGCAAGTATCAGAAACAATAGGCTGTAAGATAGTTGGCCCTTTATTTTCTGGAGATATGCAATTTCCTCTTGAAGAATTGAAAGATGCAGTGAATTCACGGACCAGTTTAATAGTTGTTGTAAACCCTAACAATCCTACAGGCACCTCTGTTTTACAGAATCAAATTGAGGATTTGTTGAAAACTTTTCCAGATGTTCCTGTTTTAGTTGACGAAGCCTATTTCGAATTTACTGGACAAACTTGTGTGCCGTTATTACCAAATTATCAAAATTTGATTATTATCCGTACTTTTTCTAAAGCATTGGGGTTACCTAGTTTACGCTTGGGCTATGTAATAGCGAGACCGGACTTTATTGCTCATCTCAGAAAAATACGTGGTCCTTATGATGTAAACCTAGTTGCAGTTTTAGCTGCCCGCGAACAATTGAATTATCCAAAGCATTGGCAAAAAGTTGTAAGACATCTAATGGATGAAAGCAAACCTGCTATTGAAAAATTTTTTGACGAAAAACATGTAAAATATTATTCAGGGGCAGCCAATTTTATGCTGGTTGAACCAAAAAATAATATAGAAGTAATTGCATATTTGAAGGGAAATAAAATTCTTGTTAGGCCGATGAATCCTCCTATTTCAAACACTTTCCGGATGAGTCTCAGGATGATGCCAGACATGAGACGTTTTATGGAAATTTTCAGTCGATATTTAAACACAAAGTCAAAACATATCTAATTGGTGGGATACTTGCATGCTTGGGATTCCAATTAATTGATCTCATGGGAGGTCATTGTTTCCCAAGGATGGGAAAAAATTGCCAGGGACGACAAACTTTTTAATGGCCTCCTATGTATTACGTTTTTGTTCAGTAATTCGTCGCGTGGTTCACTCTTTTCCCATCAATACCTCCCGAGAGAATTGTTAAAAAATTCATTACAATTTTCTGCATTTTTCTACAAATTTGACTCTATAAAATTTCAAAAGTTTTGAATTATATTCCTTTCGAAAAAAGCTTGGAATTTTAGTTGAATATGTAGGTTATCATCCAACTATTTTTGTAAAAATATGTAGGCATTAAGTAGTAAAAACTTGTTCAATCATTTTTAGACTTTTAAGGATTGCATTCATTTCCGGTGGCACATTTTTATAGTCGAGTATATTTTCAGGAATATAACTCAAAGGGGTTTCTTGCTCAAAGAGCATGTGTATAAGTTTTTCATGATTGAGTTTAGAAGGA
The DNA here is from genome assembly GCA_964582835.1 of uncultured Pseudomonadota bacterium. GTDB lineage: Bacteria > SAR324 > SAR324 > SAR324 > NAC60-12 > Arctic96AD-7. Next base: position 13,989 of record CAZOTX010000004.1, read on the forward strand.
TCTTTAACTTGAATTCTTAAACGATTCCTTTCATGTTCTATTTTATCAACTCCGTTGAGTTGTCCCCAAAGCCTTACTTCTGCACTTCGAAAAATATTTAGAACTGATTCTGGAAGTAAACCAAAACGATCCTCAACTCCGTTGCGAAACTCCCACAGATCTTCCTTTGTTGAAATTGTTCCCAATGCTTTGTACAGTGAAAGTCTGTGACTGGAACTTTGAATATATGATTCTGGAATAGACTGCTCAATATGATCCATCTTGACCTGAATGTCTTCCGGAGCTAAACCGGATTCGGATTGCAGAACTTTTTTAACAGCACGGTTTACCATTTGAGTGTAAAGTTCTAGCCCAACACTTGCGATTTGTCCGGATTGCTCTGAACCGAGCAAGTTTCCTGCTCCCCTAATTTCTAGATCTCTTGACGCAACTTTAAATCCTGCGCCAAGATCATTTAGATCCTGAAGCACCCGCATACGTTCATGAGCAATGCCGCTTAAAATTTTTTCTGCAGGAACAAGGAGATATGCATATGCCTGTACATCGCTTCGACCTACCCTTCCACGCAATTGATATAGTTGTGATAGCCCGAAATTTTGTGCATTTTCGATGATAATCGTGTTGGCTCTTGGTATATCAAGTCCCGACTCAATTATTGTGGTTGAGAGCAAAAGGTCAAAGTTGCCTTCAATATAATCAAGCATTACTTTTTCTAACTGTTGCTCTCTCATTTGTCCATGTGCGACTGTAATTCGGATGTTGGGTAGGATTTTTTCCAGGTAAAGTCCATACTCAAAAATAGTTTCAACACGATTATGGACTACGAAAACTTGCCCGCCCCGCCTAATTTCACGACTGACTGCTTCCTGAATAATATAATCATTTGCCGGCAAAAGTCTGGTACGAATTGCCATTCTGTCCGCTGGAGGAGTGTTAACCAAACTCAAATCACGAATCCCCATAAGGGACATATGAAGCGTGCGTGGAATTGGGGTTGCCGAAAGTGTGAGGACATCAACTGACGCTCTGAAGCATTTTATTTTTTCCTTATGTTTTACCCCAAATCGTTGTTCCTCATCAACGACCAGCAAACCTAAATCCTTGAATTTTACATCTTTAGAAAGCAGGCGGTGTGTTCCAATAATAATATCGATTTCTCCATTTTGGAGACGTTTAAGTATATTTTTTTGTTCTGCATTATTCCTGAAACGACTAATTACTTCAATAAAGAA
>CAZOTX010000005.1:0-14679 GCA_964582835.1 uncultured Pseudomonadota bacterium
CCTATCACTGTAAAAGGTGTTGTTTACAAAATCCATGAGCAAGAAACTTTATGTTTAAAAGGCTGCTGGGAGAATCACAAAATTTATGGACGACAATTTTCTATTCGTGAGTTTATGCCTGTTGAACCAACTTCTGAAGAAGGAATGATACGTTATCTTTCATCTGAAATTTTTAAGGGAATTGGTAAAAAAACAGCAGAGCGAATTGTCAAAAAGTTTGGAAAAAATACTTTTAAAATTATAGACAACTCTCCAAAAATTTTGTCGAGAGTTAAGGGTGTTGGGAGAAAACAGCAAAAATCTCTTCTTTCAGCCTGGGATGACCAAAAAAGTCTACGGGACATAATGACTTTTTTACGAGGAGTTGGGATATCTCACACCTATGCACAACGTATCTATGCCAAAAATGGTTTGAACAGTATTCCTTTGATCAAATCGAATCCGTATCAGTTAACTGATATTCCAGGAATAGGTTTTCTTACTGCGGATGGTATTGCACGTAATTTGGGATTCGACAAGGACTCCCCGCATCGAGCTGATGCGGGGTTAATTTATATTCTAGAACAACAGGCACTAAATGGTCACACATGTTTTTCACGCCAATCTTTGCTCGAAAAAACCGTACAAGAATTGAATATTGATTCTTCAATGCTGGAGTCATCAATTCAGCAATTGTTGGAAGATCGTTTGTTGAATATTGAGGAAATTGAGGATGATTTCGGTATTAAACAGAAATTGGTTTCCCGTCCAAGATTTTACAAAGCAGAACGACGTGTTGCAGAAAATATTTTTAGGATTCTTAACAGTGAGGCTTTTACTGTTTACGAAGGTGAATCTTACCTGATAGACGAGCAAGAACGAAAAGTTGGCTTGAAGCTTGATCCTGTCCAAAGGGAGGCTGTGGAAGCGGCTCTTCAGTATAAAGTTTTGATTATAACTGGGGGGCCAGGAACGGGTAAAACAACCATTGTGCGCTTTATACTTGGCTTGATGAGAACTAGAATTCCTGCAATCGCACTTGCAGCACCTACCGGGCGTGCAGCAAAAAGAATCACTGAAACAACTGGTGCTACGGCTTGTACAATTCATCGTTTACTTGAAGCAAGTAACATTGGTTTCCAGCGAGACCGTGAAAATCCTTTGGAGCAAGAATTGCTGATCCTTGATGAGACTTCAATGATAGATACACTTCTTATGGACAGTTTTTTGGAGGCTGTTCCATCAGCGTCACGTTTAATTTTTGTAGGTGATGTAGACCAGTTACCATCAGTAGGTGCAGGGGCAGTGTTGTCAGATTTAATTGATTCCCAATCAATTCCAGTTGTTCGTCTCGAACATATTTTTCGGCAGTCTTCAGATAGTTTTATTACAGTCAATGCTCACAAAGTCCGTCGTGGAGAAATGCCGGATTTCTTTAAAAATTCTCGTAAAGGAGATCGGAAAAATCAGCTTGTCGATTTTTATTTTATTAAAGAATCGAATCCGGAAAAAATTGTTGAAAAAATACTACTGATGAGTACGGAAAGGATACCACAGAGATTCAAGCTTGATCCAATGATGGATATTCAGGTTTTGACGCCAATGCACCGTGGAGTCACAGGAGCAATGCATCTAAACAAGAAACTGCAAGATGTAATAAATCCTAAAGCAAAAGGTTTGGAACATCGAGAGCAGTGGTTTCGAATAGGAGATAAGGTTATGCAGCAGCAAAATGACTATGAGAAACAAGTTTTCAACGGTGATCTTGGAAGAATCGTAAATTGCGACACAAAAACTAAAGAACTTCATGTACAATTTGAACAGCAAATTGTACATTACCCAAAAAATGAAATAGACCAATTATCGTTGGCCTACGCAATCACTGTTCACAAATCTCAGGGAAGCGAATATTCAGCAGTGATTATTCCAATGACCACACATCATTATATTATGCTTCAGCGTAATTTACTTTACACTGCAATTACTCGGGGGAAACAGTTAGTTGTTTTAATAGGGACAGATACAGCCATTAGGAAGGCTGTTGAAAATGAAGGCTCAACTCGTAGATTTACCGGTTTACTGCATCAATTCTCAGAATTGGGTGCATCTGCTTTGTTTTGCGATTAATTTAATTGCTGTTAAAAATAGTTTGTAACATCCACAACACGTGTCATCTAAATTAATAGGGAAAAATTTCTGAATATGAAATTCTTTTTCATAAATTTTTGCTTAGCCTAGGAAATCATAGAAGTGTTGTCGTATATTTTTAAGAAATTTGTTAGAAATTTATGATTTAAAGACAAAAATTATTTTGACATCATGAAGTTATCTAGAACGAAATGGTAAAGGAAAAAAGACAAATATTCTAAAATATTAATCTTATACTTTGATATGAATTATTACAACTCGTTACTGACAAGTTAAATAAAGATATTTGAAAAATATGAATTTGTTTCGACTAACCCTTGTACTGATATGTCTGTTTTCTGTTAATCAGTTCTGTTCTGCAGAAACTGGAGTATTTTCAAGAAGTATAGTTTTGGCTACTCATCAGCCTTTGAGCGGACCGGCACAGGAATATTCTGATATTGGAAAAAGTGCTCAGGCCTATTTTAAATATGTAAATGATCAAGGGGGGGTTCACGGTCGTTCTATTGAGTTGAAAATAATTGATGATCAGTTGAAACCAAAAAAGACAAAAGAAGAACTTGAGGAACTGACTTTAAAAAATGATATTTTTGCTGTGTTCAGTGGTATCGGTAGTAGGACTCACCAAGCTGTTTACCCATTGTTAAAACAACAAAGATTACCAAGTTTTTTTGTCGGTTCAGATTTGCCTGAATTGACTCAACCTATTCGAACTAATGTCTTTGGTTTTATTCCCACTGCCGAAACCGAAGCGCGTGTTATTGGAAAATATATTACAGAGAAGCACAAAGGAAAAGAGTTTATTATCTGGTATGCAGAAATTCCTGAATATTTGAGGGCAGTAAAAGTGTTGACAAAAGAATTGTATAATGTTTCCGCAAAACTCTTGCCTGGAAAAATTGGACGACTTAGTGCAGAATGGAAGTTGATTCGAAAGAGTCGTCCTGATTTTCTTGTTGTTCTGGGAAAGTTCTCTGATGTTATGAGTGTTTTAAAGTTTTCTCCGCAGTTAAATATTCCAGTTTTAACTGGACACACTCTTGCGGACAGTCGACTCCCTGAGTGGCTGGGTAAAAATGTTTCAGAAAAAGTACGTTTTTTAACGGCATATCCTCTGAAAATAGAAAATGAACATCCAGGACAAAAATTTCATAAGTTAATAATTAATGAATATGCACCAGACCTGACTCTTAGCCGATGGACCCTTTATGGGCACGCTGTAGCAGAATTAATGGTTGAAGTATTAAATCGTGCAGGACGTTCATTGAATAGACAAAAAGCAGTTTCCGCGGCAGAAAGTATAACAAAATGGAGGGGAAAGTTATTACCTCTGGTTTTTCTCGATTCACGTAATCACCTAGCGCTAACCACATTTCGTGTTTCACGAATTGCACAGGGGAGGGTGAGCCACTTGTCTGGTTGGATTGATGGTAAACAAAGTAAATGAAATGAATAACAACAGTCATAGCTTGATGGAATTATAAGTCTGACAATCCCCAATACTTTTCAGAGGGAGTAACTACTTCAAACCTTTGGGTGAATTATTACAGGCCTTTCTAAATTTTGATTACTATACTTATAATCAAGAGTAAATATGGAGAAAATAGCACGATTGGTCAGTTTCCCTTTTATAAAAATTGAAGAATTATTAGTTCAAAAAGCACTTTTACAAAATCAGGTTCTTTGTTTCCCTACTGAAACATTTTATGCTTTAGGCGGAAATGCGTTTTCGAAACAAGTTGCAGATCGTGTTTATTCCATTAAGGAGCGTCCCAAAAATAAACCACTAATTGTTCTAACAACACCCGAATGGCTACCAAGTCTTTGTCTTTGGAAAGACTCACGGATTGATAAATTAATGGATGTGTTTTGGCCGGGACCACTGACATTGATTTTAGAAGCGAATCCTGAATTTCCACAACACTTTAAAAACAGTGATGGGACTTTAGCGGTACGTTGTACCAGTTCTCCTGCTGCTCAGCGATTGATTGAATTAGGAAGTTGTCCAATTTTTGGTACCAGCGCCAATATCTCAGGCATGCCAGCATGCTCTTCAGCAACAGAAATTTATAATCAGTTGTACAAAAAGGTAGATTTAATAATTGATGGAGGAGAACTGGAAGAAAAATTTGCTTCTACTATTTTAGATTGCCAAAAAGAAAAGTTTAGAGTTTTGCGTCACGGCGCAATTAAATTGGCCGATATAAACCTTATCTGTGAGGTTTCGTGAAAATTTTATTTGAATTTTATATACTGTTCAAAAATTAGATTAGTAGTTGGGTTTAAAAATAACAGCCAAAACCCCGAAGAAATATTTTATAAATCAGCTAATTTAATAAGTCTGTATCATATAATCTTATTTGAAGATGATCCACAAAAAAATCCCCCAATGTATAATTGTTTGTTATTTTTGAGAGAGAAAATATTTTTAATCAAGAACAAAATTGGGTCTTTATTTGATTGCTTAAAACTACTATTAGTTTTATAGAGTAATCTAAAAAATCGATTTTTGGAGTCACATTTTGACCTTACATATTCCGACGGTACCGTCCACCTAATTGAAAAAGTTGTTGAGTTATTTGCCCCAAAGAACAAACTTGTACAAACTCCATCAAGATTGCAAAAATATTGTCATTTTTTAGTGTTGCCTTTCTGAGAAGTTTCATCATGGGGTATTTCTCTTCAGAGTGAAACTGGTGAAATTTTTCCAGATCATGGATTTGCATCGTCTTTTCTTCTGTTGTTGAACGTGCCAATTCTACTTCATCATCATTATCATTAGGTTTTGGATTAAGAAAATTTTTCACGCCAATTATTGGCAGTTCTCCGGAATGCTTAAGTGTCTCGTAATAGAGAGATTCCTCCTGAATATTGTTTCGCTGGTACATTGTTTACATTGCACCTAGAACACCTCCACGCTCGGAAATTCTTTTAGTTTAAGTGAATATGTTTAAAAAAACGCCTGGATTCCGGTCTGCGCCTTTCCAAGAATCAGTGCATGTACGTCATGTGTTCCTTCATAAGTATTGACGGTTTCCAGATTCATTAAATGTCGGATGACATGAAATTCATCGGAAATACCGTTACCGCCGTGCATATCACGAGAGAGGCGTGCAATTTCCAGGGCCTTGCCACAATTGTTGCGTTTCATCAATGAGATTAACTCTGGAGAGCAATTTCCGTTATCCATCAATCGTCCCATTTGCAAAACACCCTGTAAACCCAGCGTGATTTCAGTTTGCATGTCGGCAAGCTTTTTTTGTATCAACTGGTTTGCCGCCAACGGACGTCCAAACTGAATCCGGTCGAGTGTATATTGCCGTGCCTGCAACCAACAAAACTCAGCCGCACCAAGTGTTCCCCAAGCTATTCCGAAGCGGGCGCGATTCAGACATTCAAACGGGCCTTTAAGTCCGGATACGTTTGGTAATTCATTTTTGTCTGGAACAAAGACATTGTCCATAACGATTTCACCGGTAATGGATGTTCGCATTGACATTTTTCCCACAATTTTTGGTGTACTCATACCTACCATGCCTTTTTCCAGAATGAAACCGCGGATAATACCATCATCGTTTTTGGCCCAAATCACAAAGACGTCAGCAATAGGTGAATTTGTAATCCACATTTTATTTCCAGTCAGTTGAAATCCACCTTCAACTTTTTTTGCACGTGCTTCCATACTGCCTGGATCAGAACCGTGATTTGGTTCCGTCAAACCAAAACAGCCAATCCATTCGGCACTTGCTAGTTTAGGCAGATATTTTTTTCTTTGATCCTCACTGCCGTATGCATAAATCGGGTGCATCACCAAACTTGACTGCACACTCATAGCAGAACGATATCCCGAATCTACACGTTCCACTTCACGAGCAATTAAACCGTATGAAACATAGCTGGCTCCGACTCCTCCATATTCTTCGGGAATGGTTGAACCCAAAAATCCGAATTCTCCAAATTCATTCATGATCTCACGGTCAAAAACTTCATTGCGGTTGGCCTCCAAAACTCTTGGCATTAATTTGTCGTGGCTGAAATTACGGGCTGTGTCTCGGATCAGACGTTCTTCATTGGAAAGTTGTTTGTTAAACAGCATTGGGTCAGCCCAATCGAATGCCGCACAAGTATTCGATTTTGTCATCAGAAAACCTTGAAAGAATTTAAAACTAAATAACACTAATATAGTGAAGATATGTGATAAATTACAATTTCAATCTGAAAAATTTATCTCGTTATGCTAATATCTTTGAAAAAATTCAAGCAAATTTTTCCATATTTTTCACGAAGACTCACTATATAGACATATTTCCTTTAACATAGAAAACATTGATGATTCAAAAAAGAAAAAAAACTTCCAGTGCTCATGGAGCTGTACTCGATTTAGATTTTCGGGAACGTTTGGGTGCACTCAGAAATTTACCTGAATTTTTCAGACTAATTTGGAGCTGTAACAGGCTGTTGACTCTCTTGAATATTTTGTTGCGTGTTATTAGGGCCTCTTTGCCGCTAATTATGCTTTATGTTGGCAAACTCATCATTGATGAGATTGTACTGATTTCAGTTAGTGCGGGAGGATCTTTTGTTGAAAATCCGGACATGTCAGCTTTAACAACATTTGTTTTAATAGAACTTGGTCTAGCAGTATTTTTAGATATGCTGGGGCGTGGTATTGCTTTGGTAGACAGTTTACTTGGTGATTTGGTTTCGCATGAAATATCTTTGCTACTAATGGATCAATCAGCTAAGCTTGATCTTGAAAGTTTTGAAGATTCAGAATTTTATGACAAACTTGAACGTGCCAGACGTCAGGCTTCAAGCAGGATCTTGTTGATGTCGCAGGCATTGACACAGCTTCAGGACAGCATCACCGTATTTTTTTTAGCAGCAGCTCTAATCACATTCAATCCCTGGCTTTTTTTGCTACTGGGCATTTCACTAACTCCCGCCTTTTTAGGAGAAACTCATTTCAACAGTCAAAGTTATTCGTTGATGTATGGATGGACACAGGAACGACGTGAACTTGATTATTTACGTTTTGCTGGAGCCAGTGATGAAACAGCTAAAGAAGTAAAAATATTTGGTTTGTCTGATTTTTTTGGCAAACGTTACCAGAAATTAGCTGGGAAATATTATCAGGCAAACAAAAATCTTTCTGTTCGGAGGGCGGCCTGGGGAGGATTACTTTCAATGCTTGGAAGTTTAGGTTACTACACTGCCTATGCTGTAATTATTTACAGAACAGTATACGGGGAATTGTCTCTGGGTGATCTAACATTTCTTTCCGGTTCTTTTTTACGTTTGCGTTCATTGATGGAGGCTATTTTAATCCGCTTTTCTAGTATTGCTGATAGTGCTCTTTATCTGCGCGATTTGTTCGATTTTCTTGAAATGGAACCTCGGATCAGGTCGAAGGAAATTTCATTGACCTTTCCTGATACTATTCATGATGGATTTACTTTTGAGAATGTTAGTTTCCGCTATCCCCAAATGGAACAATGGGTTTTACGTGATGTTAATTTTACATTGCATCCAGGTGAAAAACTTGCTTTGGTAGGAGAAAATGGAGCAGGTAAAACCACACTCGTAAAATTGTTGACACGCCTCTATGACCCAGTCGAAGGACGTATTTTGTTGGATGGGAATGATTTACGTGATTATAATATCGATGAATTAAGAGATGCCGTAGGAGTTATTTTTCAGGATTATGTTAAGTATCATCTGACTGCATCCGAAAACATTGCTGTTGGTAGAATAGATGATAGAAATAACACAAGTCGTATTGTTGAAGCTTCCAAGCTCAGTATGGCAGACAAAGTGATAGAAAAGCTGCCAGAAGGATATCAGCAGATGATAGGACGCTGGTTTAAACAAGGAACAAATCTGTCTGGTGGTGAATGGCAAAAAATCGCAATTGCACGTGCCTATATGCGTGACGCTCAACTCTTGATTTTGGACGAACCTACTGCCTCTTTGGACGCAAGAGCTGAACATGAAGTTTTTCATCGTTTTGCCGATCTCACATTTGACAAGTGTGCTGTATTGATTTCACATAGATTTTCTACTGTTCGAATGGCCGATCGAATAGTTGTTCTCCATGAAGGAAAGTTATTGGAGAATGGAACGCATGAAGAATTATTAGCAGCGAAAGGTCAATATTCTGAGTTATTTCAAATGCAAGCCTCAGGATATCGTTAACAATTTTTTAGCATTCAGAAAAAATTTCATCAGGAGGTTAAAGATCGTTTTTCTGAACAATCCATAATCTTTCGGACGTGTGTTGAAGCTTCTTTTATCTTGTGAAGGGGCCGTTGAAGAGCATTTGATAATCTTCGCATAGTAAACAGAATTCTTAAATCTTTAAAAGAAAGTTCTTGAAAACGCATCTTTGGGAACTCTTGTTTAAGATTGATTAAAAAACGGCGCATTCCAGTTTGTCCGTGATTATATGCAGATGTGGCCAAAATAACTCTTGCTTCGGGGGAGAGATTGAAAACTATTTCGTTATTGCGCCATTGATAGCGGTAATAGTGGTTAAAAAGCATTGTGGATAAAAGAATATTTGTTTCAATGTTATAGGCACTTGCTTGTGATCTTGCATATTGCTCTTCAAGCATCTGAGAAAAGACTTTGTGCATTTTCGCATAACGGTTAGAGAGAATAGTCCCTCTACGAAGTTTATTACTGAGTACCCATAGTAAGCTCGTATTTTCCCCATATGACTGGCCTGCTTTTACAAGTTCTTTTCCAACCTCCTGCATAAAAGCAGAAGAAAGTCGTGTAAATTCAATTTCATCTGGTATAGGAGAAATTTTAGAAAAATTTATTTTAAAACCAAGGTTTTCTAGCCATTTTTTTATTTGCGGGTCCGTATAAACTTTATTTAGATGAAATGCAGTTCTCTGAAGTTTTAACTCCAATTCGGATTTATTTCTTAACCGTTGTATTTCTCGCAATCCAATACTGGTTAATTGTCCAACACCTTTTGCACCAGTTGGACTGTCGGCCAGGAAATCAAATTTTGATTCTTGAAAAAACAAACAGAACAGTGTTGGATATGGTACCTCAAAAAAATGTGCAGCCGAGTGAATCGACATTAAAACTCGGAGCATACGTTCCTCAGAAAATCCGTAAGCATTATTTGAAGAAAATCGCATCAATGCCTCACGATACCAACGACTATTAACAACGTGATCTGCTAAACCTTCTAAATTTGCTTGAGTAGGAAAACTTTCTGTACCCCGATTAAAATTTTTTATGCTGATTGTTTCCAACTGCAAAAACATCATTATGATTCTTCGCATACTGTCGTTGAAATATAGTTCCTTCTTTTTTTCAAAGTACGATCGATACATATTCCCAACAGACTTTAAAAGTTCGTTTGTATTTGAATCTGAATTGGACGGAATAATTTTTTTATGATTTTCTGAATTTGAGGGATAATCGGAGATTTTGAGTTTGACTTTAGGAGTTGGAAAAAAGCTTGGATGAAGTTTTGTAAATTGGGGGAAATAGGAGTTATTTTTGGATTGGTAAGTTGCCGGGACGATCAGAAAAAGTAGGAGAAAAATTACAAATAATACAGGCAATGATAATAATTGCCTCATTGAAATCAGAATTATCAAAAACTTTTGACTAAACTTCATCCTTTTTTATAGCAAATCAATTTGCTTCTTCCCTTAAGCCTTAACTCTTCAATTTGATGAGATTTAGACTAGAATGGGTGAAGTATTCTCCTGTCAATGGATTTTCTTCCTTTTTAAATATTATATGCGTATTCTAAAATAAATTTGAGCGATTATTCAACAAAAAAATTCAAAATATCAAATCAGTTCAAAATTACTTTATAATTAGGTTGACTAAATTTGTAAAATCGACAAAAAAGTTTGATTAACTTGTTCAATGTTAATCCTTGGTAAAAATGTTTGATTGGTTTTCTTTAGAAATTTGTGACTGTACTGAAATTCACAGCGATACTACATTTGCAGTAAATGATTTTAAAAAGCTTCCCGCTAAATTTTTTTTTCATCATTTATGAAAAGTCAGTGAAAATTTTTAAAAAATGGTAAAAAATTATTAAACAAAATATGCAAGCATTAGAAAAATTGTTTAAACATTTTTAAGTCAACATTTTTTTAAATTGACAAATTAAGCAAATATTTTTAAAGGGTTTGTTAAATTAATTAACTGAGAGAATTAGGTAACATTGATTAACCTTGAAAAAGTATCGATGTTCAGGTTAAATCGGAGTGAGAGAATGCTCATGGAGCTATTTGTTTCTAGTTCAGAATACTGAAAGTATAAATTAAGTAATTGAATTAATTCAGTATAATATTTTTGATTAAAATTTCTCGAATCTTGTCATAGGAACTTTAAATTCTAAAAATAAAGGCCTTTTTGAGTAATTCAAAAAAATCGAATCGTCAGGTCGATGTAGCCATCATAGGAGCAGGTTCTGCTGGTCTTCCAGCTTTTCGTGCTGCAAGGGAACACTCTGAAAACCTTGTGCTCATTGAAGGAGGAATTTATGGAACAACTTGCGCTCGAGTTGGTTGTATGCCAAGTAAACTCTTAATTGCTGCTGCTGAAGCAGCACATTCTGTTGAAGTTGCTTCTGCGTTTGGAATTCATACTCCAAAACCAAAAATTAAAGGGGATGAAGTTATGGGACGCGTTAGAAGTGAACGTGATCGCTTTGTTGACCTTGTGCTTGAAGGTATAGAAAATATTGATGAAAAATTTCATCTTCGTAGTCATGCTACTTTTATAGATGACCATACTCTTCAAGTAGGAAAATTAAAAATAGAAGCAAAATCTGTTGTAATTGCTACCGGTTCATCTCCAAAAATTTTGCCTATGTTTAAGGGACTTGGAGACAGATTGATTGTCAATGATGAGGTTTTTGAATGGGCCACACTTCCTAACTCTGTTGCAGTTTTTGGCCCAGGGATGATTGGTATGGAGCTTGGGCAGGCTTTACATAGACTTGGTGTCAGAATAAGAGTCTTTGGACGTTCTGGTTCACTTAAACCTCTCAGCGATGTTGACATTAAGGATTATGCTGAAAAGGTGTTTCAATCAGAGTTCCCCCTCGATACGAAAGCAAAAGTGATTAGTTTGGAGCGAGAAGATGAACATGTCAAAATACGTTTTGTTGACAGAGTGGATAGCTCGGAAAAGGAAGAAAGGTTTGATTACGTACTGACGGCAACAGGACGCTCACCAAATGTAACAAATTTGGCATTGGAAAACACCAGTCTTGAACTTGATGCCAGTGGCGTTCCAGTATTTGATAGAAAAACTATGCAATGTGGGGATTCGTCAATTTTTATTGCTGGAGATGTTAATAACACATTATTGTTGTTACATGAAGCTGCAGATGAGGGGACAATAGCCGGGGACAATGCCGGTCGTTTCCCTGACATTAGGTCAGGTATGCGGAGATCTCCTATTTCGGTTGTTTTTTGTGATCCTCAAATTGCAATGGTCGGTCAGTCATGGGATGAAATTAAGGATCAGGAAAATATAGTTGTAGGAAAATTATCATTTGAAGGTCAAGGCCGTAGCAGGGTAATGCTCAAAAATAAGGGCTTGATGCATATTTATGCAGATAAAACTTCAGGACTTTTCTTAGGTAGCGAATTTATTGGTCCTCAGGCAGAACATCTGGCTCATTTACTGTCATGGGCACATCAGCAGAAAATGACCATTCCGCAAATGCTTGAAATGCCGTTCTACCATCCTGTAATTGAGGAAGGTTTACGTTCAGCGCTGCGTGATACCAATGAGAAGTTGTTAAGTACTTGATTTTCAAATCACAAAAAAGGATGTATGTTTGTATTTAATTCAATTTAGACGGCTTAAATGTCAAAACAAAAATATGATGTAATAATCATTGGAGGGGGTCCAGCCGGTCTTTTTGCGGGAATAATATGTGCTCGGAATGAACTAAAGACATTAGTTTTGGAGAAAAAAATATTTCCGATCGATAAAGCCTGTGGAGAAGGAATAATGCCTTCGGGTTTAGCAAATTTTAAGAAGTTGGGAATTATTCCATTTTTGGAAAAATATCCATATCACTGCTTTAAAGGTGTCCGCTATGTTTCTGGAAACGGTAAGATTGCAGAAGCAAGTTTTTCAGAAGGATACGGATGGGGGGTTCAGAGAACTAAACTTTCTTCTGCATTGCACGAATGTGCTAAAACTTTAGTACATCTTGAAATTCAAGAAGGTGTTTCTGCAGAATATTCTTTGGGCGAAAATCCTGTGGTTTGTTTGAATGATAAAGTTTTTAGTCCAAATTTATTGATTGGTGCTGATGGTTTACATTCAAAGGTTAGAAAACTGGCAAATCTTGAAGCAATTTTTCCTAAATTAAAACGTTGGGGTATTAGACAACATTTTAAAATAGAGCCTTGGAGTGCATATGTGGAAATTCACTGGGGTCCAGGGATAGAAGCATATGTCACTCCAGTTTCTGAAAATAGTGTAAATATTAGTATTTTGTGGGATGCAAGGCGTTTCAAACCCGATCAGGGCGGGAAAAGATTGTTCGACTCTATGCTAAGCGAATTTCCAAATTTGCAGGAACGCATAAAAAAGTCTGATGTTTTAGATGACTCGGTTGCAGCTGGACCGTTGTATCAGAAAGCATTGAGTGCAGCAAATGGCAAAATTTTGCTGATTGGTGATGCTTCAGGGTTTTTTGATCCAATTACTGGAGAGGGAATCAATCTTGCGGCAATGCAGGCACTGTTGTTAGAAAAATATGTAGTACTTCCTTTAAAGGAAAAAACTGTAAATCTTGAAAAAGCATTAACTGATTATTCACGTGCATGTACTCATATATATAGACCATATCGTATTTTCACTAGTTTAGTATTGTTACTACGCTTGTGGCCAAGTGTTACAAACAAAGTTATTCAATTTTTACAAGCTTTCCCAACTATTTTTCAAAAGCTTTTGTCTGTGAATATGCGCTAAAATATTATATTTATTGGTCTCTTAGAATCTAATCCCGTAGTATAAAATAAATATTTCTTGTTTTACACCGTTCTGGGGCTTGCAAACTTGAAAAAAATAAAAGTTGTTGTAACAGGTAGAGGTGTTGTTTCGCCAATAGGAAGTTCAATTTCAGATTACTGGGATGGACTTATGAATGGTACTTCAGGTGTTCGTAATATTGCTAATTTCGATACATCAGGAGCTTCCTGCAAGATTGCTGGTATAGTTTCAGATTTTGATCCTGACACACATTTTAGTCATCGTGAAAAAAAAGTCTATGAGCGTTTCACACAGTTTGGCCTTGTAGCAGCACTGCAGGCTGCTGAAGAAGCTAAGTTGCAGGAACTAGATTCTGATTCAAAATCAATTGGTGTTATAATGGGGACAGGTGTAGGGGGAATATCTTCTTATGCAAAAGCCTATGATGCACTTTATACTGGTGGGTCAGAACGCCCCATTGACGCCTATACCATTCCAAGGATAATGAATAATGCAGTTTCTTCAGCGATTGCAATACGTTTGGGAATAAAGGGACTAAATTTTACACTGAACACAGCTTGTTCTTCAGGAGGGAATGCAGTAGGTCAGGCAATGCAGTGGATTCGAGAAGGCCGAATACGTGCTGTTATTTGCGGGGGAGCAGAAGCCCCTGTTACATACGGACTTCTTCGCTCATGGGACGCTTTGGGTGTGCTATCCGGCAAGTATAATGAAAATCCAGCAACAGCATGTCGTCCGTTTGACCAAAAGCGTTGTGGGTTCGTATTGGCGGAAGGAGCTGCAGTTTTAGTGCTTGAATCATTAGAATCTGCTACAAAACGAAATGCCCAGATTTTTGGTGAAATTGCCGGTTTTGGTTCAAATTGTGATGCCTCAAGTTTGACAAATCCGGATATAAATGGAGTAGTAGAAGCAATTAAATTGGCTTTAAAGGATGCTAGTATATGTCCGGAAAACATTGACTACATCAATGCTCATGGGACTGGAACTCGTAAAAATGATCCTCTTGAATGCCAGGCGATTCACCAGGTCTTTGGGGATCATCGGGCAGGAATGATTCCGGTAAGTTCCAGTAAATCATTGTTTGGTCATGCAATGGGAGCATCTTCTGCACTGGAAGCACTGGCGACTATGTTGGCAGTACAGAAAAATTGTGCTCCACCAACACTTAATTGTGATGATCTTGATCCTGAATGTGGGATTGATCCTGTTTCGTATAATTCCAGGAAAGTCCAGATTGATACGGCACTTTCGAATTCTTTTGCCTTTGGGGGCAGTAATGCAGTACTAGTTTTTCGCAAATGGGAACCATAACACGACAAAATATTGAACAATCTTGTCTTCAAACTATTGCAGGGGAAATGGGTTTGAAATCAAGCGACCTTAATCTAGAAATGAATTTGCGTGATGATTTGGACATTGTCTCACTTGATGCAATGAACATTATCATGGCCTTAGAAGATGAATTCAAAATTGAAGCTGACATTGAAACTGTCCTTGAAATGGAAAAAGTTTCTGACATTATAGATCATCTAGAAAAACGTATTAATC
>CAZOTX010000006.1:0-14486 GCA_964582835.1 uncultured Pseudomonadota bacterium
CCATGAGAGACACTTAGAATTGAATATACAATTTAAATATTGCAACAAGCATCACTAGCAGCTAGTTGTAAAAGGTTTGATTTAATAATCTTTAATTTTTGCAAATGAGATCTAAAAAACAGATTCACTTTTTTGAAATTTGTTGTTAAACTTCAAAATACAAAGCAGTACGACAAAAGGTCTAATATTGTTTATCTATTCTCAATTAAGAAAAGGAATGTAATGAAAACACAAACTCAAGTAATGAATTTTCCCAGTATGACTGAAACTCTTCTTTTGAGGGAAGCTGACAGCAATTTTCGAAGGTCAGTCCGCTACGTTTTGCTGGCTTTTGCAGGCTCTGCACTAATCACCCTTTGTACGCAAATTTCGTTACCACTTTTTCCTGTTCCAATGACTCTGCAAACGTTTGCGGTGTTTTTGATCGGTTTGACATATGGCTGGCGTTTAGGTGGGATCACTGTTGCACTTTATTTGCTAGAGGGAGCACTTGGATTGCCGGTTTTTTCAGGTGGAAAAGGGGGACTGATTGTATTTATGGGACCAACAGCGGGTTATCTCATAGGATTTTTGGTGGCGGCCACAGCCTGTGGATGGTTTGCGGAACGAGGATTTGACCGCAGTTACTCCAAATTATTCGTGTCATTATTGGTGGGTAATATTCTGCTTTATGCGCCCGGACTCTTATGGTTAGGCAGCCTGATCGGTTGGGATAAACCTGTCTTAGAATATGGACTTTATCCTTTCATTCTGGGAGACTTGTTAAAAATTGCAATGGCAGTTCTTCTGCTTCCGACTGCATGGAAAATTGTTAATCGGATGAAGCAGTAATTTTTGGTACATTCCGGTTCATCGCCACTCATTAATTTATTGTGGCGAATTAAGAATGTTTCCTCCCTTCAAACTTCTTAAGATAGTTCCCTTTAAAAAGATAATAGGGAACATTGATCAAAAACTTCCAAGTTTGCTTCAGTCATGAAACTAGGTATATGTCTGTGCTGGTAGCGAATTGCTTAAAGGACATTGAAGATAATTTCTACCAGACTTTGTTTTGTGAGAGATTGATTATTATTAGCTGAATAATGACAGAGGATGAATTCTTTCACACTGAAAAAATCTGACTCTCCTGAAATCATACGAAAGACCCTCGCTCTTGCCGAAAGCTGGCAAAACCAGGCCAACACTTTACTCACCAAAAATGAAAAGAATCGGCAGAAGATGATGAGTCGGTTGTTAAATAATCCTTCCGAAAAAACCGTCGTGATGCATTTGGTCGATCAAAGCTTTCGTTCCGGGAATCCACGCCGGGTAATTGATCAATTCCGATACCTGTTGGAATATCATGGAATTCCCCACTTCTTCCCACAAATAGAGCAGTATTTACTCTGGATATTTTTGAGGATAGGAAATCTATTTCCGCAAATATCACATGCCCAAATTTTACGTAAAATTCGTAAAGATACCGGTCACACAATTATTCCGGAAGAAGCAAAATTTCTTAAAGCACATTTAAGTAAATACCAAACCGAAGGGGTTCAGGTCAATATTAATCACTTGGGTGAAGCCGTACAAGGTAATCGTGAAGCTCTAAACCGTTTGCGGCATTACGAAGATTCTTTGCGCAATCCAGATATTCACAACATTTCCATAAAAATTTCCAATATAGTTGCTCAACTTCATCCACTTGGTTTTGAAAATGAACTTGCACTGATTTGCGAACGGCTTTCAAGACTTTATCGGATTGCTTTGGAAAATCCGATTTTGAGAAGTGACGGTAAGCGTCATGCCAAATTCATCAATTTGGATATGGAATCTTATCGTGATCTGGATTTGACTATGAGTGCATTTATGGAGAGTCTCGATCAGACAGAATTTAATGATTTAGAAGCTGGAATTGTTTTACAGGCTTATCTTCCGGATTCGTTTTTACGTCAGCGTGAACTTGTAGAGTGGGCCAAAAAACGGGTACAAAACGGCGGGAGTTCGGTTAAAATGAGATTGGTAAAAGGCGCTAATATGGCTATGGAAGCAGTGGAGGCTGATATTTCAGGCTGGCCGTTGACTGTGTTTGACTCCAAAATCGAAACGGATGCAAATTTTAAACGGATGCTCGAATATGGGCTTCGACCGGAAAATATCGAGGCCGTACATTTAGGTTTGGCCTCACATAATTTATTCGACCTTGCTTACACAAAAATTCTTGCTGAAGAGAGTTCAATTTCTGTTGGCCTAGTTTTTGAGATGCTTGAAGGAATGGCGGATCATGTGCGCAGAACCATTCAGAAAGAAAAACAGTCTGGCAATAACAAGAAAACTAATATGTTAATTTATACTCCGGTGACAAGCCAAGAGCAGTTTATTAGTGCTATCTCTTATTTGTTAAGGAGGCTTGACGAAAACACCTGTCCGGATAATTTTTTACGGCACTCATTTGATATCCGGGTTGGTTCAACGGAATGGAAATTTTTGGAAAAGCAATTTCTCGATTCATGGAAGTTGAAGGATGAAGTGTCTTCAGCACCTCGTCGTCAGCAAAATCGTGAAAAGGAAGTATTTTTGGATAACATTGGGACCTTGGTTGACCCTATCTTCCGGAACGAAGCAGACACTGATTGGGTACTACCGAAAAATCGAAAATGGGCCAAAAAAATTCGTAAAAAATGGCAGCCCACTGGGAAAAGCAAGTGCAAAAAAATTCCACTCATTATCGGAAAAACTGAAATCAAAACTAAGCGTAAACAACAATTAGTTTTTGACCCATCACAACCGAAAAATCATCTTGCACCTGACATTTCGGCTATTTTTTCCGTTGCTTTGGGTACAAAAACGGATGTAAACAAAGCTGTCAAAATCTCCAAAGAAGATCCTGAAAAGTGGCGGGAAACAACATTGTTGAAACGTCACGAGTTGCTTTCTTCAGCCGCACGTAATTTGAGAAAAATGCGTGGTGATTTGATTGGAATTGCTGCAGCAGTTTCTGGAAAAACATTTTATGAGAGTGATTCTGAGATTTCTGAAGCAATTGATTTTATTGAGTATTATCCCCATTCGCTGTGCCTGCTGGAACAGGAAACTTCTCTCAGATTTTCTCCCCTGGGGATAGTTCTGGTGATATCTCCATGGAACTTTCCAATTGCCATTCCGACTGGAGGAGTCGCTGCTGCGTTGGCTTGCGGAAATTCAGTTTTGTTCAAACCATCGCCGCTGGCATTTCCTTTGGGGAAAGAGATTGCACAATGTTTTTGGGATGCGGGAATTCCTCGTGAAGCTCTACAACTTATTTGTTGCGAAGATGGAGAGCCGATTCAAACGCTTTCAGGTCATCCGGATGTTGACGCTATTATTTTTACAGGAGGAACACATACAGCTTTGAAGTTACTGGAGAAACGTCCCGATGTAGAACTGTCAGCAGAAACAGGTGGTAAAAACGCAACCATAGTAACTGCCTTGGCCGATCGGGATCAGGCAGTCGAAAATGTTTTACATTCCGCATTTAGTCACGGTGGACAAAAATGCTCAGCGACATCCCTTCTTGTTTTGGAGCGTGAAGTTTATTATGACGAAAATTTCCGTAGACAACTGCTGGATGCTATTCAAACTTTGAAAGTAGGTCCAGTTTGGAATTTTTCAAACAAAATTGGACCCCTTATTCGTAAGCCGATGGCTGATTTACGTAAGGGGTTGGAAACTTTGGAGGACAACGAGAGTTGGGTTTTGCCCCCAAAATGCGATGAAAAAAATCCAAAACTTTGGTATCCGGCAGTAAAGTGGGGTGTGAGGCGCGGCAGTTTTTCATATCAAACAGAATTTTTTGGTCCTATTCTTTCTGTGATGAAAGCGGAGTCTTTGGAAGATGCTATTGAAATCGTTAATGGAACCGGTTACGGATTGACTTCCGGTCTCGAAAGTCTTGACATCCGGGAACAAAAAATTTGGTCGGAAAAAATTAAAGCGGGAAATCTTTACGTTAACCGTGTAACTACCGGTGCGATCGTCTTGCGGCAGCCATTTGGGGGAATGGGGCTTTCTTCCATAGGTGCAGGAATCAAGGCCGGAAGTCCAAATTACGCAGTGCAGTTCTGTAAAATTGAGGAAAGCGATTTACCGACGCAGGGACAGATACAGGAAGAATCCTCCCTACTTTATATTGCTCGAAAATGGCAGACGCAACTCACGCGAAATGAACATGCTGAAATCAGGAGTGAATTAAAAAAAACTATTCAGGCGATTTACAGTTGTCTCTTTCAATACGAAAGCGAATTTTCTGTTGAGCAAGATTTTTTCCGTTTGCGTGGACAGGACAATTTGTTTCGATATCTACCAATAGGAAAGGTCACCGTGCGCTTGCACCAGGACGACGAGCTCTTTGAAACCCTGATAAGGATTGCTGCCGCACGAATTGCAAAATGTAAAGTGGAAGTCAGTTTTCCACCAAATTTGGAAAACACTGTCACTGAATTTCTGGGAACTACTGAAGGAAAACGCTTATGTGATTCTGTTGAAATTCGCACTGAAACCGACAAAGAACTCTGCGGGAGACTTACCGAAATTGATCGAATCCGCTACGCACATCCAGAACGTGTTCCACTTGAAATTCACAAATCCTCAGCAACACTTGGCAAACATATTTCCAGAAACGTACCGCTAGCTGAAGGACGTATTGAACTGTTACGTTATTTGCATGAGCAAAGTTTGTCCATCGATTATCACCGCTATGGAAATTTGGGAGAGAGGGAATTTTGAGAGTTACTTTCAAATTTTTATAAAAATTAAAAATATTGTTGTTAATTTCATTCCTTGAGCGTAGAAATTGCAAAGGAAAAAAGCAAAACTACTATCTTAATGAATTTTTTCAACATGCCACTTTCTCCCCCAAAAACACAACAATTAGATTCCATCTTGCCTGCTGAACCGTTGCTGTTGATGGGCGCAGGCCCTGTCCCGATTTCGCATGCAGTTTCTCGTGCAAATGGGGTAGTTATAAATCATCTAGGAGAAACTATGGATGCAGTTATTAGTAATGTAAAGATAATGGGACGATATGCTTTCCAAACTGTTTCAGATAAAATTTTAGGAGTATCTGGTCCAGCTTCAGCGGCAATGGAAATGGCAATAACAAACATTCTCTGGCCAGGTAGAAGTGTCTTGGCTTTGTCTATGGGAACATTTAGTGGGCGCATGGCAGAAATGGCAGAGGGAGTAGGTGCAGAAGTGACTGTGCTTAAATCAATCGGAATTAAACCTGTTCGTTTAGAACAAATCCAGAAAGAACTATCCAAAAAACACTATGATGTAATCACAATGACTCAGGGGGAAACATCCTGCGGGGTGGAAATGAAATGCCTCCCAGCAGTAGTTCAGATGGCTAAAGAGCATGGGGCTCTTGTGGTAGTGGATGCAGTTTGCACATTAACTACAATGCCTCTACAAATGGATGATTGGGGGATTGATGTTGCTATTGCTGGAGGTCAAAAAGGTCTCTCTTCGATTCCTGGAGTATCGTTGATCGTTTTTTCTAAAGATGCATGGAACACAATCGAATCACGAAATGTACGTCAACCACATTGGTGCTTGGATGCATTGAAGGCACAAACATTTTGGGGATCACAGCAATATCATTACACAGCTCCAGTCCCAGGGATATTGGCTTTGCATGAAGCACTGAGGCAAATTTGTGAGGAAACCCTTCCCATGCGTTTTGAACGTCACAGAACTAGTTCTATCGCGTTGCAAGCGGGAATTGAAACAATGGGTTTGAATCTTTTTGTCCCGATAAAAGATCGTCTAAATTCCGTGGTAGCAATAAAAACTCCAAAAGACACTGTCAGCGCTCAAATCCGAAAAATTATGTCAAAGCGTTTCAATGTTGAGATTTCAGGCGCCTTTGGTATGGATATCATGCGAATAGGACAGATGGGCGAACAGTGTCGTTCCCACAATCTGTTCAAAGTTCTCTATGCCCTTGGCATGAGTTGCCGCCAGGAAGGTGTTGATCTAGACGTTAGTTTGGGTATGGCGGAATTGGAACGCAATTTGGTTATTGATCCTGAAAATTTAGTTGACTGAAAAATGGAATGATACCATCCTCAATAACTCATCTTCTTCGTGAAAAAGCAAAAGATCTTGGTTTTGATCTGGTTGGAGCAATCCCGGTTTCGCGTAGCAAATCAATTGATGTATACAATTCATGGCTTAAAAAAGGGTATGCCGGTTCAATGGGATATCTTGAGCGACATTCAGAACTGAAAGAGGATCCTCGGCGATTACTACCTGAAACAATTTCGCTCTTTGCACTTGGCTTTAACTACAAAACTGTTGAACCATCTTCCCAAATTCAAAATCCAGAGATTGGTAATATTAGCCGTTATGCCTGGGGTGATGATTATCATAATCTAATCCGCAGTAAGTTAAAAAAACTCGAAACCTATCTCTGTAGTGAATTGAATGCTGGAATGGTCTCAAGGAGTTTTGTTGATTCCGGACCTGTTTTGGAACGTGAAATTGCACATCGTGCAGGTCTGGGTTGGATTGGCAAACATTCTAATTTGATAAATTGGGAAAAAGGCTCATGGCTTTTCCTGGCAGAACTGTTGGTTGATGTTCAGTTGGAAGCAAATTTACCTTTCACCCGAGTAGATTGTGGGACTTGTACAATTTGCATTGAGTCCTGTCCCACTGATGCCATAATTGCAGATCGAACAGTAGATGCCCGTCGTTGTATTTCTTACCTGACGATAGAGCTGAATGGTGCAATACCTTTGGAGTTTCGTCCAAAAATGGGTAATCTAATTTTTGGCTGTGACATTTGCCAGGAAGTCTGTCCGTGGAATAAGGAGGCTCCGAAATCAACAGAATCTAAACTATTTCCCCGTCAGGAAAATGTCGCTCCAAAACTTACTGAATTGATGAAACTTAATCAGTCGGCCTTTAGCAAACGCTTCAAAAATAGTCCAATAAAGCGGGCAAAAAGGCGAGGACTATTACGAAATATTGCCGTAGCTCTGGGAAACTGGGCTCATGAATCTGCAATCCCTGCCCTAAGTCTGGGGCTTCAGGATTCTGAACCTTTGATCCGGAGTCATTCTGCATGGGCTTTGGGTCGCATTGCTTCTTCACAGGCTAAAAGAGAATTGAAAGCCGCCAAAAAAGTAGAAAAAGTTTCTACAGTATTAGAGGAAATTGAAGCGGCTCTTGATACTTGATTTTTTAAATATTCCTTGAACTAGGTATAGTTTCAGAATTCCAAAAAATAAATCTTTTGTGAAAAAATGGAAAAATCAACAAAAAAAGTAATTATGATCTCTGGAGCAAACAGAGGAATCGGACTGGCAATTGCTAAAAATCTTTTGAAAGGAAATTATCTGCTTAGTTTGGGAGTCCGCAGGCCGGAAGAACTTCCCAAGATTTTTACTTCAGCATCAGAAACAGCACCTCTGTGCCATGAGTATGATGCCAGAAATCATGATTCTGCTAAAACCTGGATTGATAATACGATAAAGCAATTTGGACACATTGACGGACTAGTCAACAATGCTGGAGTTCTGCACACTACAGGCCTGGAAGATGATGATGAGGATCTACTTGATGATATGTGGGAAGTAAATGCCAAGGCACCGCTTCGATTAACTCGGCTAGCATTTCCTTATCTGAGGGAATCAGGTGCAGGACGAATTTTCGACATTATTTCCATGTCTGGGAAAAGGGTCAAAGGAGACTGGGTTGGATACTCTATGAGCAAATTTGCAGCAATGGCAGCTTCGGACACTGCTCGTCTGAGGGGCTGGGATGATGGTATTCGTGTGACTGCAATTTGCCCTGGTTTTGTGAAAACTGATATGACTTCTGAGATTAAGACTTTTCCTAAGGAAAAAATGTCACGTCCGGAAGACATAGCTAAAATTGTCAGTACACTACTTTTGCTTCCAAATGAATCCTCTGTTCCGGAAGTAATGATGAATTGCGTTTTGGAAAAATTTTAAGTAACAAAGCTCATTTTAAATTGTTTTATTTTTTTCAAGCTATAGAATAAAAAAGACTTTTTTGTTTTTTTTGATCGATTTCATCAACTCATAATACTAAAATATTATAGAATTTGAAAGAGATACAATGTATTAATGATGTTTACAATTTAAGGGGAATAGATAGCATAAAAAGCTTAATGCATATAATACTTATAGGTTCACCAGGTTGTGGAAAAGGTACTCAGGCTCAAAATCTGATCAAAGATTATGATCTTGTTCAACTTTCAACTGGAGATATGCTGCGTACAGCAATTGATTCTGGATCTTCATTCGGTAAGCAAGCAAAAATCGTGATGGATTCCGGAGGTTTGGTTTCAGATGAAATTGTCATAGGAATTGTCCAGGAACAAATTTTTCAGTCGGATTTTAAAAAAGGATTTTTGTTAGACGGCTTTCCTCGAAATTTATCTCAAGCCAAAAAACTGGATGAGATGCTTGCTTCACAAAATTCAAGGGTCAACAATGTGATTGAGTTACGTGTTGATGATAACGAGCTCGTAACAAGGATTGCAGGCCGGAGATTTCACCTGAACAGCGGACGTAGTTATCATATTGACTTCAATCCCCCAATAATTGAAGGAAAAGATGATAAAACAGGAGAAGCTCTTGCTAAAAGAGACGATGATAATCAAAAAACTATGTTATCCAGGCTAAACACCTACCATGAACAGACAGAACCTTTGATTAAGTATTACAAAAAAAATGGTGTTCTTGTTTCAATTGACGGTATGGGGACTCCAGATGAAGTGTTTTCTAGAATTAAGTTAGTACTGGATGAATCAGGTCATTGAACTATCAAAATTAATTTTGAAAAGTTATGCTGATACCTAAGAACAAACACATTTTTCTGTAACGGTGTAGACAGAAAAAAGTAGGAACAATTATTTTGCTAAAAAAATAAATTATAATTTTCATTGAAAACTGAGTCTGAAAAATATGATGTCCTCGTGATAGGAGGAGGACATGCTGGATGTGAAGCCGCATTGGCAGCAGCCAGAATGGGTGCGAGTACTTTACTCGTTACTTTGTCTCGTAAAACGATTGCTCAAATGTCTTGCAATCCTGCTATTGGAGGAATCGGTAAAGGTCATTTGGTTAAGGAGGTAGACGCACTGGGGGGAGAAATGGGGAAAGTGGCTGATGCTACGGGTATTCAATTTCGTGTTCTCAATGCATCTCGAGGGGCCGCAACCCATGGTTCCCGTTGTCAGTCGGATTTTCAGGCTTACAAAACAGTAATGCGTCAGATAGTGGAAAAACAGTCTGGTCTAACTATTTTTGAAGATGTTGCAGAGGAATTGTTGTTAAATGGAAATCAGGTGAGGGGTCTCATTACTGAAAAAGAAAAATTTATTGCAGAAACAGTAATCATAACAACAGGTACATTTCTCAATGGCCTTATTCATAGAGGTTTAGAACGAATTGATGGCGGACGTGTCTCTGAACCATCGGTAAAACAATTGTCACTCTCACTTGCCGATCAGTCTCTGAAACTAGGGAGGATGAAAACTGGTACCCCTGCACGTCTTGATAAACGTACAATCGATTGGAGTCAATTGGGTATTCAACCTGGTGATGAAAAGCCAAAAAAATTTTCTTTTTGGGATTCTCAAATTTTACTGCCGCAGGTTCCCTGCCATATAGCATACACAAATGAGAAAACACACCAGATTATCCAAAAAAACATTAGCAGTTCTGCACTTTATGGTGGGCAAATAACGGGAATTGGGCCACGTTATTGCCCCTCAATTGAGGATAAAATTGTTAAGTTTGTTGACAAGAAAAGACATCAGGTTTTCATGGAGCCTATGGGATATGCGGAAGATAGCTTAATGATTTATCCTAATGGATTATCAACTAGTTTACCTGCTGAAGTACAGTTTGAATTTTTACGAAGTATCAATGGTTTAGAGGAAGTAGAAATTATTGAACCGGGTTATGCTATAGAATACGACATGCTAGACCCAAGGCAACTGAAATCAACACTGGAGTTGAAAACAGTAAAAAATTTATTTCTTGCTGGTCAAATTAACGGTACGACAGGATATGAGGAAGCTGCAGCCCAGGGGTTAATGGCTGGAATTAATGCAGTTTTGAAAGTTCAAAAGAAGCAGCCATTTATTCTTCAGAGAAATGAAGCATACATCGGTGTGATGATTGATGATTTGATTACACGTGGAGTAATAGAGCCATACAGGATGTTCACTTCACGAGCAGAATATAGGTTACATTTACGTGAAGACAATGCCGATGTCCGTCTAAGCAAAAAAGGCTGGGAACTAGGATTGTTAACCGAAAAAAATTTTCAACAATTTCAGCAAAAATTGCAACAAATCTCCAAACTATCACAAATGGTAAAAGAAGAAAAAATTACCCCTAATAAAGGAGTCCAAGCTGAATTAAAAAAACTTGGAGAAGTCCCACTTAAAACACCAACCAAAGTTGGTGATTTGCTGAAACGTCCAAAGTTAAATATTTCTAGATTAAGCCGCTGTGATTCCATCAGCGGAACAATAGAATGGAATAATTATTCCCCTCTAGTTCGAGAACAAGTGGAAATCGACATCAAATATGCGGGCTATCTGGAAAGGCAAGATCAGGAATTAAAGTACGTTAATCAACTTGATCGAATTGAAATCCCAGACAATATACAATTAGCCGAAATTCCGGGGCTATCTCGTGAAGTTATTGAAATATTAGGAAAAATAAAACCTGGAACACTTGGGCAAGCAAGTAGACTAAGCGGTATGACTCCTGCGGCAATCACGATTTTACGGGTATATTTACGTACGAAACAAGCTGCCTAAACTACTGAGCGATGCTGTCTTTCAAAAGTTCCCAAACGGCGCACCGTAATGGAGTGATAAGTGTTTTGGCTGCCCTTCCATTTGTCAGTCTTTCTGGTCTGTTTGGCAAGTTCCTCACACTCTCACCTTTATTGATAGTTCAGGGCCGTGCATTTTTTGCCTTTGAAGCATTGTTTATTGCATTGATTATTTTACGAAAACAAATCTTTTTTAGTGACCTTCGTGAATGGCTCTGGTTGGTACTGAGCGGAAGTATACTTGGAGTACACTGGATTGCATTTTTCCAGGCAATTCAAGTTTCAAGTGTTGCAATTGGTCTTCTCTCATTTGCCAGTTATCCTTTATTCACTATCTTTCTGGAGCCGATATTTTTTCGAGAATCTCTTCGGGGGAGTAATGTTTGGGCTACATTGATTGTTTTATGCGGTTTGGGGCTGATGGCCACTTCTACTACTAATGATTCTAGCATAATTATTTCCGGTTCTGTTTTTTACGGCATTATATGGGGTTTGATTGCAGGATTTGGCTTTGCAGTACTTACTTTGCTAAATCGAGGACATGTACAAAAACACTCTGCTTTGTTGATCACCTGTTGGCAAAATGGCTTTGCTGCACTAGTAATCCTGCCATGGTCCTTAGCTGAATCTTGGAATTTCAGTGTAAAAGAATGGAGTTTGTTGTTTATTCTTGGTGTAATTTGTACAGTAGGAGGCCACACTTTGTTGATCAACGGCTTGCGGTATGTTCGTGCACATGTAGTAAGTTTATTGATTGCAGGACTAGAACCAGTTTTAGCAATTATTTTCGCACTTTTTCTTCTGGGAGAAGTTCCTAATTTGCAAACCTTAATTGGAGGTTCCCTAATTATCTGTACTACAGTTTACATAATTTTCAAGAATGAACAAAAGTAAAAACCCTGTAAATCTGCCGAGAAAATTAAAAGATAAGCCAGAAAAAATTATGCAGGATAATGAAAAAAACGCCATCAAAGATAAGTCTGTTTCTAGCGGAGTAAATATTTCCAAAAAAGATGTAGAATTGGGGAAAAAACCGATACGTGTTAGAAAAAAAACACAAGATTCTCGTGGAGATCGTTTTGTAGGATTACAATATAAAAGTCGTAGAGTTTCAAAGCCTGAAAGTAATTATAAGCAAAATTCAAAACTTAACACTCAAATCTCTACTCCGCTACCTTGGGAAATTAAGGATAGTGACCAAACAAAAATGGAATACACTTTTGGAAAGCAGAAAGAAAATGCAAAAAAATTAAAACAGCGTAGGTCGGCATCGCAAACATTTTTGAGTCGTGAATTTTCTGGCGAACAAGGAGAATTGATGTTTAGTGCATTGAGAATGACTGAAAATGGTGGAAGGGAGTATGATGTTACTCATCAGTTCCATCCTTATCCCGGTCGTTTCCACCCCAATTTGCCAAAAATTTTGCTAAAGCAATTGCCTTCGGGAAGTGCAGTTTTTGATCCGTTTATGGGAGGGGGGACTGTTTTGCTTGAGGGATTGCTTGGAAAGCACAAAGTTTTTGGAAACGATCTCAATCCTATCGCAAAATTGGTTGCAACTGAGCGTTGTCGTTTGATATCTGAAAAAAATGCTAGTAGTGTTTGGGGTGCTTTGGAAGACGTAAGGGAGCGTGTCAAGATTAGAAATATGGCAAAAACAAGAGTTCACCGTAAAAATTTAAATTGGCTAAGCAATTTCCATCCTCCATATTTATTTTTTGAACTCTTACATTGGATTGATGGAATTGAAAATCTTTACTCAGAATATGAGCGTGAAACTTTACGTGCAGTTTTTTCGAGCTTGATCGTAAAGTTGTCAAACAAATTTTCTGAAACTTCTGAAAACACCAAACAACTGTCTTTCCCAAAAGGGGCAGTTGGAAAATGGATGGAATACAAAACTAAGGAGTTGTTAAAAAATCAATTAAAACTTGCAGCAAGAATCCCAAATAGTACACCCGCCAAAATATGGAACGAAAATATTTCGGAATTGGAGGGGCCCAACAAAAACTCGATAAATTGTACGATAACAAGCCCACCTTTTCCCGGAACATATGACTATCTCAAACTACATGAACTGCGTATGAAGTGGCTAGACTTTTCTGAAAATTCAATGTCTTCAAGTGAAATTTCGAACCGAAATTATTCTCCAAGACAATGGAAGCAGGTTTTTCGAGAGTTCATGCTGAAATTACGACGGTGGAGTGCTGAAGACGGTTTGTGTTATATGGTTTTGGGGGATTGGCTTGAACGCAACAAAAGAGTTAGCGGTTTGGAATTCACCGAAAAGTACGCTGACAGTATTGGGTGGAAAGTGACTGGAAGTGCTTCAGTTCAGCGTGAAATTTATGAAAAAGGCCTGCGTAAATTTTTTGGAAAAACTGGAAAGTGGGAGCATTTAATTTTGCTGCGGAAGTGAGAAAAATCGTCAGTCATTTTTTCGTTTTAGACCTTTTTCCGGGTCAAGAATGATTGAATGAATTTTGTTTGAATTAAGTACTTTTAGTACCAAATTCCCTTCAGCTACATCATCAAATCCATCTTCATCCATAAATGCTCGGATAGTAATAAGTCCTTTAAATTCTGAATCGTCAATACGTGGAGGATCAATTAGAACTAAAACTTGGGCATAACCGTTTTCATCTAGCATAATACTTTTTGGTAAACGGATATGTTTAAAATCACTTTCAAAAATAACTAAACCTTTGCGTTTGACAATCTTACTGCTGGTAATATTCTGGAGTTGAACACTGAGTTCAATAGTTTTTGTTTTTTCATTTCCAAAATCGAACTCATATTCATCAGTTTTTATATGAAGCAAATTAGGAATTGGAGCTATTTTTTTTGACAAATCATCAGTTCTCCCAAAATAAGGCAACCACTGGCCGGGATTTATCTTTGTTAAAGAAGAGAGATTTCTAACTATTACCTGTCCTTCCGAAAGTGAAATAGTGGTTTTGTTTATATTTTCGGTAATTCTTAAAGAAGTGCCTTTGACTTCTATCAGCCCTGTTGGTGTACGAATTTTGGCAATCTGAAGACCTTTTTTGAAACGTCCTCGCAGAGAACCGGTTTTTATTGTCATTAGATAATAAAAAGTCCGCTTATTGGAGTTTTGTTCTTCAGAAAAATCCAATAATAATTCTGAGTTTTGAAATAAACGAAAGCGGGAGCCATCTCTGAACTGAACTGTTGCTTTTGATTTTCCAGATGTTTTGATTTTATTTCCGGCAAACAATAGCATTCCGACCCTCCCTCGACCTCCTTTTTGAGATTTTTTAGTTGCAACCTCTACACTTCCCGCAATTTTTAAAAGTGTGGCAATGGCCGGGGCACTGTCTTGAGAATGCACTAATGTGCTGGTGAGTATAAAGACTGAAATAAATAATAAGCTTTTGAAGAGAAAGTATATTCGCATAATATTTCTCTTTGATCTCAGTTGAATTAAAGCTGCAAAAAGGCGTGAAAATTTTTAATTATCTAAGTTACCGAACCTGTTGCCAGAACCTCTGCAATTTGAATTGAGTTGAGGGCCGCTCCTTTGTAGAGCTGATCAGCAACCACCCAAAATGTAAGGCCTTTAGGATGGGAAAAGTCTTCACGTATACGCCCTACAAACGTCTCAAATGTTTCACTTGCCT
>CAZOTX010000007.1:0-13845 GCA_964582835.1 uncultured Pseudomonadota bacterium
AAAATGTAAAACCACCCTTAATAATCAGTAAGGTTTTTACGGATCATCTAGCTGTCACACTTACTTATTTGATAGATGTACTTGATTATTCAAACAACGTAATTCTCAAGAAAAAAATAATACGTTCTCTTGATTTCCTCTCGAAAATGATCCTCAATAACAAGCAAATTTTTCATTTTTACACAATCAAAGAAAAACAATGGGGAGGTAAAAGCGGTCTCCAGGATCACGTCTTGTTGGCAAAACTGTTTATGCGGGCAGTTGTAAAATTTCAAAATGAGAGATATCGGAAGACTTTTTCAAAAATTATTAAATTTTCGAAGTTAAATTATTTTGATGAGGAAAAACAAATTTTTGTTGATCCAGAATTAGATACAAATGATTACGAATATTTGATGGCAATGAACGGAGATATTGCACTTGCTTTGATGGCACAAAGCAAAAATTTGTCTAATAGGAAGCATAACCAGGTTAAATCAATAATAACATTTTTTTCTGGATTACATGAGTTTATTGAAGACAAGTTTTGGGACAGAAAAAGCTGGGATTTCCTTGAGAGAACGGCACCTTTTCTCGCTTCAGCAGATAGTTTTATGGCAGTACAAAGTAATCTCTAAAACAAAACATTATTTTTTAAGTTATCTTTTACGATTACAATTATTTTCGTGTTATCCTGAAAATATTATAGTAAATTTTTTTATCTAAATAGGCTATGATACTTTTTCAATGAATCAGTTAAATGTAATAATCAATAAAAGATTATTACATTTTAAAAAACTCTAACCTGAAAAGTAAACAATGAATATCGGGAATCATCCTCAATCAACTGAAAAATTTTCGTTTTTGCATAAATATCTATTAATTTTGATCCTTTTAACTTTTACCTGCGTTTCTACATCCAGTTGCATTACCTTAGGAAAAGACTTTCCTGCTTCAAATCTATCTGCAATAAAGATAAAGAAGACCACAAAAGATGAAATAAGGAGATTGTTTGGATCTCCTTGGCTTTCAGGATTGCAGGATGGCAAACTTGCTTGGACTTACGGGAATTATGATTATTCTCTCTTTGGTAAAAGGAAAGCGAAGGATCTTGTCGTACAGTTTGACAAGAAAGGTATAGTTATAACTTACACATTTAGTACTACAGAACATAACGAATAACTACTTTTTAAAAATTATAATAAATGTCTTTTTGGTGTGTACCGCTCCAATTATTGGGAAACTACATTGTTTTTTAATATAAGTAAGACAAAAAATGAAAGGCAGCAAATCAGAATAATCTTTCTGTTATTAATTTTTCTGCAGTTTATACCTTTTACATCTGTGGCAGAGAAAGTACAAATCGGTACAGAGCCTCTTTCTCCAGAAGAAGCATTTGTAGTAGATCATATTATTGTAGGGCCTTCTGAAGCAGTTATTCGTTGGCAAATTCACAAATTTTATTATTTATACAAAGAAAAGTTCTCCTTCAGTAGTAATGATTTCATTATTGAAAAAGTCCATTTACCTCCACCGGAAGTAATAGTTGACCCTTTTTTTGGTGCTAGTGAAATTTATCAAAATCTCGTTGAAGCTACGCTACATATTATTCCAATAAAACAAGGCGAGTCGAATGGGATTCTGAATATTACCTTCCAGGGGTGTTGGGAGGGTGGAGTTTGCTATCCTCCAGTAAATAAAACTATAGAGCTGTCTGGATTTTAAAATATTTGTATCCGAGTTATATATCTCGAAAAACTGCTTTATATTCCTATTTCAGAAATTCCAATTACTATGTCAATTAGTTCATAGATCCTCAAATCTTCCCTCCACAAATTTGCATCTGCTGTCAAAATCAATTGCCCTTGTTTTTGCTCAATGTTTTTAATATGAACTTCCAACTGCATGTATTTAGTTTGTGGAATAATTTGTCCCCGATATTTCCAGACAATCTTGCTTAAAACTGGAGAAAAACGTGGATTTTTGAATGAGTCCCCAAGTCCCTGTTGCAAGGCAAAAGTATGCAAAGCTTGAATAATTGCTTCCACTCCAAGTGAACCCGGCATGACTGGATCTTCGTGAAAATGGCATGGGAAAAACCAGCTTTCCTGATTTATCTCTTTGCGCGCATATATATAGCCATTACTAAATTTTCCACCTTCAGGCACGATCTGGATCATATCAGAAAATATGAGTTGTCCAGAACATAATTGAAAGTATGGATTTTCAGATTTTTCTCCTAATTCATTTCGGATATTTGGGGAATTTAAATCTAGTAAAATAGAAGACACAGAAGGTTTGTCATCAATCCACGGAAGTACTTTTTTGCCTCCATCTAGACCTACTTGAGCATCCAATGCCTCTTCGGTAAAATAACCAAAGATCGTATCACCCTCATAAAACTTTTGACCATCACAACTTAAAGTGAAACAATGCGTTTGAATGATGGTGTTTCCAGAGGAAACTGTAGTTAACAATTTTACTTCATTTACAATCGTTTTCCCGTATAAATCTATATCTCTAAGAATAGTGCCATTCCCATCAAGGTTGCGATAAAACAAGTCAAGTTCTGGAAAATTTAAAATTGCTCCAGAATGAATTGAAATAAAGCCACACGGTTGTAAAGCAATTTCCATCAAAACCGAATAAGGCATGTTTTCAGGGTGGTAATTATCCCGAAAGTACCAGGCACCTTTAGGAACATCATATTCACTAACCAAAGTCATAGGCTCATCAAACTGCATTCTTTTCCCATGAAGATCATAGATTCTTGAAATAAGCTGTAAATCACCATTCGGATTTCGCTGGACGGTACGACCTTTGTAGATAGAAAAATCAGAACCAAAACATTTTTCTAGATCACCTAAAGCAAATTCCCAGATCATCTGTTCGTCTGCAGCAAGCTGCCTATTTATATTTTCCGGTTCATTTATATTTGAAACGGGTGTTTGGATTCTTCCCCCAGAAAAAGCAATGCGTTGGTCCTTAGAAACACGAAGCGGATAACTATGCTCGTAGCTTCTTTTTTTTTCGGACAGTTGAACTCCCAGGTTCCTAAAATCAACCACAATTCTATCGCCAACCAAAATATCGATGTCTGCAATTGCATACGGATGAGGTTCCAAACCGATCTCTTTGACCTCAACTTGATAAGTCATTTTAGTATTACCAGGAATCACCTGTCCACGGCAGCGTACTATCTGAGGCAAATCGTGTATAGGTTGAAAAGTGGCGTCCTCTACCAACATTTGTAATCCCAAATGGAGTAAAAAGAATTGAAGTAGTTGAACACAGCCTTCTGCCATCAGCGATCCAGCCATAACCGGATCATCTTTAAAATGACAAGGAAAATACCAGTCATCCTGAGCTAAATCTTTTTCTGCAACAATGTATCCCAGTCCATACGGACCACCATGAGGTTCCACTGAAATAATCCTATCTGACATCAAAAACTGATCCGGTGCATTTTTTAAAGATGAGTTTTTTCCACGCTGGTTATATTCCGGACCAAAACATCCAGCAGGATTACCTGCTGAAATTTCGAGTAATTCTTTTCTAGTAAATGTTTTTTTTGCACAGGAAAGAAATGGTGTAAATTTAATTTTTTCCACATTCTCCTTAAACTCTAATTCCTGAGCAGTATGAATCACTCCTTTACCATGAGACAAATCTTCATCTGAAAAAAATCCTGCACATCCGTTATCCATTCTGAGCACCATTTTGTCTCCGACAAAACACTTATAATTAAAAAAGAACAACAGATTCTGATCATGTTTTGCAAACGAATTGATGGAAATTTCATAACGCAAAGTCTCTCCTTCTAGCGGCATGTCGTCAAGAAATGTCAGTGTACAATCCAGCAGACGGTATACCTGATCACCTTTGCAATCAAAGTCAATTCCCAAATAACTTATCAACATCAAATCACATTGACCCGACTCCACCGCCACTGCCCATGGTATTTGACCGTCAGTCGTGTACCATGCATTTTTTGGAATATCGTATTCTGTAGTGATAGTTGAAGGTTTGTACTCACCCATTTTTGCATCGATCTTTGTAACGCGACTGACCAATAAATATGGTTCCATAGGTAAACGTACACAGCGACGGTAAGAATCTATTTCGGCATATTCAGAGCCAAAAACTTTGGAGATACTCCCCCCTGCAAATTCCAGTAGATCATGATAGTCAAAAATGCAAGGTTTACTTCGTGCTACAGATTCAATGGTACTGGGTGTCTCTTTTTGAAAAATTTTCTGTTGAAGAGAATTCGAGTTTTTAATCCCTGCGGTGTTTGTATTTGAACTGATAAATTCTGCCAGTTGTAGCATTCCTTGATGACGAACATCCAAAAAAGCAGAGTGTGCTGAGTTGCGATGAGAACCGTATTCCCCTGGAAATGGTGAAAAAGAAGAAAAATTTTTGAAAACTCCTAGACTCGGCATCTCTGCAGCTTTTAGGCTTTGAAACCCAGTTTTTTTCAGAAGCTCATTGTCTCCTTTTGAAAGTAACTCAATCCCTTTAAGTGTCTTTGCATCTTTTTCAAAAACTTCCTGAACCTGGATTCCTCCAAGTTTGATATTCTGCAAAAGCTGTTTCGTTAATTGAATCCGAGGGCACGGGAAAAGTGCTTTTACGTTAACAGGTACTCTGTGACTAATTAGACTGGACAATGCCTTTAGTATCATTTCTCTATTGTCCGTACCCTTACGGTTAACACTAATCGAGAGATGTGAACGTTTTGTCAAAGTTTTACTAATCCACTTTGAACAGGTTGTTCGAGGTCCCAGATCTACGAAAATTCTTGCTCCATCTGCATAAACTTTTTCAATGAGGCGACTAAAATCTACAGTTTTTCCATAAATAGTCGCAATGTTGTGTGCCAAAATTTTACTGTCCAATTTTGAAATTTCATAATCAATTGCGGAATAAAAATCAATTTCAGGACGTTCAACAACATTTTCTGTATGAACACGTTTAATTTCTTCATATTCTTTTTTGACAGGTTCGCAGTGCACCACATCTGTAACTGGAATTGGAAATACAGGACATCCCAATTTCCTAATTACACGCTCACAGGCCGGTGGTTCGCCTGCAATCACAACTTCTTCCGGTGTGTTGATCAAAATCAGATAAACATGCTCTTCTTTTTCAACTTCCTGTTGTACGATTTGTGAAGAAAGCTGGAGAGAATAACATCCCCAAAGCGGTTTTGTTAAAAATTCATCAGATCCTAGATTCCATGCTTCACGTACTGAGTTCATAGGACCTGCCAACCTATCTTCAAAAAGATTTGAGCTATTAAGAATATCACTCATATTTGACATACTTTCCCATACCCCAAGTCCATAAAGCATCGAAATTTCTCCCATGCTGTAACCAAAAGCGATATCCGGCTCAAGGCCAAACCCCTTGCGCATGACATGAGTGTTAAGAACCGCAGAGCTGACTCCACTTTCAAACATTGCAATCGGAGTTTGGACAAATTCTTTCTGCAATTCAGAGATTTCTGCCTCGCTCAAGCGTTCCAAGGTTCTGGGATAAAGCCTTTTCTCCTGAAGAAGTTCACTCAAATAGTTACTGCCACATCGTTTGTCTAAGTGACTGGTCTGATTCATGTACTGCTCATCCAACTCATGCAGTCCCGGAAACATTTGAAACAAAGAACGACCGCAATCCACATAGGCACTAAACCCCCCTGGATAGGTGAAAGCAACTTTGCCCTCCCGTGACAAAGGTGATGCTGTAAAATAACTTCCACGTTGAGAATTCCAGTCGCCGTTTCCGGAAAAAGAATTTTCAATTCCAAATTTTGCTGCATCAATTTCTTTTTTCAGTTCATTACGGCTCGAACCAATCAATACTACTGCAAATTTTTCATCGTTATTTTTTGAACTTTCATAATATCGGTAAGCTAGAGATTCCAGTTCTTTACCGGAAAGCAAATCTTTTTCTAATTTAAGCAAGCTCTCGTTGATTGCATACTTATCCTGCCCTGTCATCGAAAACATACTCAAGTCTCCATATTCTGCTAGTTCTATCTTTTGACGTAATTC
The DNA here is from genome assembly GCA_964582835.1 of uncultured Pseudomonadota bacterium. GTDB lineage: Bacteria > SAR324 > SAR324 > SAR324 > NAC60-12 > Arctic96AD-7. The sequence goes on from CAZOTX010000007.1 coordinate 6,036, forward strand.
GGATGATACTTCTGAAAGGACCAAATGTGAACAAACCTGGTCCATACCTAAACTGCTAACCGCAGCATGTCTTTTAGCAATACCAGGCTGAATCAACCACGGGCGTGATTCCAGGGGCACATAAAACTGGTTTGCCGACCGCAACTCTGTTTTGGGTAAATTCCACTGAGGAACACCAGGAATGAAGCGATGGTGTAGACAAAGTGCTGCTTTTATCAAACTTGCCATTCCAGAAGCTGCAAAAGTATGCCCTACATTTGCTTTAATACTTCCCAAAGCGCAACCAGCGTCAGCTTTTTCATAAGCTTTGGCCAATCCAATCATTTCTACAGAATCTTCAGCTATCATCCCACTACCGAATACTTCCAGCATACCAATCTCGCTTGCCGAAATATTTGCCTCTGCTAAAGCATGATTTGCTGCATTTTCAACAGATTCTTGAGATATTCCAGTTGAAAACCCTACCGAGTCAATTGTTGCAAAAATTTGTTCATCAGTTTTTTTTGCTAATTCTACACTTTTTAAAATAACTGTCCCCGCACCTTCTCCGATCAACCAGCCGTGGGCGTTCTTGTCAAAACTTAGTGTCGCATCCCCATAATTTAAGGGGAAATTTCTTTGACGCAACATAACTTGTTCAGGACTACCTGCAAGATCAACTGCAGTAAGGACTACTGCATCAACGTTATCTTCTAGTAACAATATTTGTGAAATTTCAATCGCTCTCAGAACAGAGTTTTCTTCAGCTGAAATTGTCATTGCCGGACCCGAAAAATCCCATAGTGAAGATATTCGGGTTGCCATGATGTTTCCGATAAAACTAGTAAATCGGTTTGTTGGTACATACTCCAACAGACTGTTCTTTGCAAGATTTATCAAATTAGCACGTTCCTCTTCATTCAGGTGAATTCCTGTTTCCATCAAACTATCCTCAATTTGGGTAGAAAGATTGACCCTTCCCCTGAACCTGTGAATTTCTAGTTCAGTTTCCATAGCAACCAGAACCGCAACATTTTGACCCTCCCTTAATTTTGTTTTTTTAATTGCACGGTCTGTTACTTCAAGTGTTAATAATTGTTGAGGTATTAAATGTTCTTTTAAATTAGGTTGCAATTTGAAACGTAAAAAATCTATTTCAAATGATTGAAGCCATGCACCTTTCGGAGGATTACTTAATTCCGGATGAAGTTCAAAACCTTTCCAACGCTCTGGTGGAAGTGAACGAAAGTGTTGTTTGTTGTCGTATATTGTTTGATAAAATTCATGCAATCCATTACATCCACCAAAAATAGCTTCCATTCCGACAATTGCCATGATTTGTGAATTTTTATTTTTTGGGATATCAACATGTTTCGACCTCTTAACTCCTGACTCAAAAATAAGATGTGCATTTGTTCCTCCAAAACCAAATGCACTCACAGCTGCCCTACGATCCGGACGATTGTGTGGCCATGGTGTAGATTTGTTGACAATTTGATCTGCAGAAACTCCTTTATTTTTGGAGGTCATTGCTGTTTTAACATTCCTGGTTGCAGGTATTTCTCCATGTTGCAGTGACAAAATAACTTTTGTCATCCCTCCCATACCTGCAGCAGTCAACAAATGTCCCAAATTTGATTTTGCAGAACCAATTAGCGGTTTAATTTTCTTTTCCTCAGGAAGTTCTGATGGTGCAAAATAATGTTCCATCGAGTCCAATTCTACTTTGTCCCCCAGGGGAGTCCCTGTAGCATGACATTCTATATAATCAATTTTTTCTGGGGGAACTTTCGATGATTCATACGCCCGTTGGTAAGCCAAAACCTGCCCCTTGGAATTTGGGCTCAAAACAAATTGTCCTCGGCCGTCATTTGATAAACCAATCCCAGAAATTACTGCATAAATTTTATCAGAATCTCTCTCTGCATCACTCAAACGTTTTAGTACAAACATTCCTGCTCCCTGACTGGCAAGCAAACCTTCAGAATTTTTATCCAGTGGACTAAAAGAGTGAGGAGACTCCGGAAACGCCTGAAAAATCGAAAACCCCATATTTACAAAAAAAGGATCGGCAGCGCTCACTGCACCAGCCAACATTAAATCTGATTTTTTGTTATGTAGATAATAACAAGCCATAGCTACTGCATACAACGATGATGCACATGCTGCATCTAGGGCTAAACTGTGGACAGATAAACCCAATGCTTGTGAAATAACGGATGCAGGGAGTCCCGAAATATGCGAATTAAGCTGAGATTTTTCATTTTCTAAAGCAAATGAGCCCAAGCAGAAATCTGGACGATTAAGAACTTTCTGCAGAACTTTCTCAATAACTTTTTGATATAAAGGTAGTAAAATATGATTAGAGGCTTTTGTTGGAAAGGACAGATTACCTAGAATTATTCCGCATTCTTTAAGTATTTTAGAGTTTTCTGAATAACCACTATCGCGTAAAGCTTCACGAGCTACATATAGAGACCACTGAAATGACTCTCCAAGTTTTTCAATCGTTTCAGCGGGCAGAAGATAGCCATCAGAATCAATTTTAAAGTCACGAATGTAACCTCCGCTAGCACAGTAAAATTTATCACAAGTCCCTTTTTTTTCAGCAAAAAATCTGGATGGATCGGCATCCAAATCTTTTTCTGTAGCAGAGGTACATGAATCTTTTTCATGAAGCAAATTTTTCCAAAATTCTTCCGGGGTTTTTGCCTCAGGGAATAGGCATGAAAGACCAATGACTGCAATCGGTTGCATCTAATTTCTAATCTCTGATTTGACAGGTGTACTCTTTTTTTTAACACCGACAACAAATTTAATATTTTTCATTTTTAAAAATTTATAAAATCTTTGGAAAATAAATATTAAATATTTTCCCTAAATAAGGTATTTAAGGACTTACTCAAAGTCACTTCAGCTCCTAACATTCTTGTATACAATAAGCCTTGCTGATCATGCAAAAACAGGTTTGCATTAAGAGTAGAAGCAGAACTTTTATTTACAATCATACTTAAAAAAAATCTTGTTGCAGGTTGCACGCTACGAAAATGTTCAAGTAAATCCGTTTTAAGAGGAAGGCTACCTGACTGATGAAAACGCCATGCCCAAATCAACATAGCCTGAAAAGCAAGATCTACGGCGAAAGGGTTGAAAACCCTGGTTGCAAATTGACCTTGTTCTGCAGTAGAAATATCTGGAAGGCTACATTTTATAGTTAAACCCTGTTCATTAATATTCAGCACTTGCTCTATTCCCTGAAATTTTGGCCCATGAAACAAAATGCCATCTTCATAAAAAGATGAACCAGGTAAATTGTGCGTGTTACTCATATCAATCTTGTCATACAGCGGTGTCTCGGGAACTTGCTGAACAAGGCGGACTCTCGTACTGTAATGAAAGCGAGGACGTTTTTTATCTTCGCTTTCAGATCCAGTGAAGCTTGAGACCTTCACTTCGAAATCAGTAAAACCTCCTTTTAATCGTTCAACTTCCTGAAGTTCCAGCATGTATTCGTCAGCCATATTTTCATCAAATTTAATCCCATTCAGTACTTTAAAATTTTGGCAGTTGGAAAACTTGAACCCTGGTAATTCCTGTTCACAGACATCCGCCATCCAGGCCATAGCGTGGACTGCAGGCAAAACAGGATTTTCTCCAATAATATGATCCATAAAAACCGAACTTGCATCAAAATTTATCCTTCGGGATATTTCCCATTTTCGGAATCCGTTTCTCGGTTCACCTGGAGTTACCATAGAATTTCCAATCAGTACAATTGGATTATCCTGACCCGCAGATGTAACCTCTTCGACAAACACACGAGTTCCGTCTTCAATAGAAATCACTTCAACATTTTGTTCCTCAAAAATTCGTTTCAGTTCTGGAGTAACCATTCCACCTTCCCATGGTCCCCAGTTGAAGGATGTAACATGGCATTTTGGATTATTTAGCTTGAACAAAAGTGCAATCCGATTAAGAGCCTCATTAGCAATGGCATAATCAGACTGTCCGGCATTCCCGTAAAAACCTGCAGCTGATGAAAACAGCAACAAGTGACTTAAATTGTTTGGATTTATGCTTTTAAAAAGAGCATCGATCCCGTTTATTTTAGTAGTACATACTTTATCAAAATCGTTACCGTTTTTTTTCTCAATTAGCTTATCTGCCAAAACTCCTGCACCGTGAATTATCCCTGTCACCTTACCAAATTTTTTAATAACTGGAGAAATTGCAGATTTCAGGTTTTTTGCATCAGTTACATCAGCACTAACATATTCAGCCTGCCCACCGGCATTTCTTATACGTTCCAAATTTTTCCGAATCTCACGGCCAGCTTCCACTTTTCCAACCAATTGATCAACTTTTTCAGGAGTCGGTTTTTCTCCCGAGTCAATCAGTATTTTCATAGCTACCTGATTTAGTTTTGTCTTCTCTTCGCCGACTCCTTTGGCCCATGTCGGTTCGTCTTCAATCTTGGATCGACCCAGCAAGATGTAACTGCATGGCTGCACTTCAGCGAGTTTGACAACACATTCTGCGGTAACTCCTCTTGCTCCACCACTGACTAAAAATACAGAATTTTTTGTTAAAGATTTACTGTTTTTTTTAGTCGTTAAATCTCGAATAATTTTGGGTTGAACTGTCATTCGTCTAATTACAGACTTTCCTGAACCGGAATAACCAGCCTCCGTGATACGTAAATCTGGATCAAATAGTTCTTGTAAAATTAATCTTGATGCATTATTTGAGGTAAGCTCAGGCTGAATATCTACAAATCGACAAAAAACATTTGGCCACTCCACACTCGCTGTTTTAATCAATCCGGAAAGTCCACTGCTAATTGCACCGAATTGTTTTGACCCCATTCCAAGTTTACCATCCAGACGTGCTACAGCTAAGAAATAGCTACGATTTGAATCAGATTCCCCTGATTCTTTCAAGAAAGTACAAACATTTTTTGCAGTGAGAAATGCTTGCTTGAGAAAAGTATTGGTACCCTCGTCTAACATTGATTCAGATGGTACCGAAGAAACAGGGTGAAGATGAATGAATCCACAAATTTTTCCGTGCTTTTCATTCAGAGATTTGAGTGATCTTTCTAATTCAGATTCTGCTGGTGAAGGCACTTTAATCAGTGGAATTTTTTTGGCAAAGGGTTTTCTCTTCTTGTTTACAAGTTCGGAAATGCCTGAGAAACGTAGAATTACGGGAAACCAACCTCGTTTACTTAAAGCATTTGCCAGAAATGGTGCCAGTGAGGTGCCGTCGTCTGTGATCAAACAAAGAGGATTCTCAGGAAGTTTTGTGTGTAGTACATCGGGGTGTTCTAGCGAGACCACATTAGCCAATCCTAGAGTTATTTGGTGCTCTGGAACTGTGAATTCAGATTTTGGATTCAGGAGTTTTTTTTTACAGTTTCATTACCTGATGAGTCGGGAGTGGAAATAATTTTTGTTCTTGGGGTTTCTGAAGGAGAAAGTAAACTCAAGTGGTCAACGATTTCCTTCAATCTACGCAGTTCACTCATTTCACTGCTGCTTACCAGCGGCAAATGGGGAAGCTGTTCTTGCAGTGACCACATAATTTCAACACGCTTAATTGAATCAATTCCAAGATCTGATTCCATGTCCATATGCATTTCAAGCATTTCTAAAGGATAACCGGTTTTTTCAGCGATAATGGCCAGAAGGGAGGGAGCTATCTCACCTGTTACGAGGTCAAATGAACCTCCCGCACTTCCGTTTCCATTCCCGCTTGGATAATTTGGACTAGCAGAAAAAGAATCCGGCTCTGATTTAAGATTTGGATCTTGAAAGACATCTTTTTCACTGAGAGCAGGTAATAGTGATTTGATGTGTTCGATAATTTGACCGACCGTCCTAAGCTCCGCAACTTCGTTTGCATCAATCTGCGGTAAATCCTTAAATTTTTCCTGAAGGGACCACATTATTTCAACACGCTTGATTGAATCAATTCCAAGGTCCGCCTCGATGTCCATTCCAAGTTCCAGCATTTCTGAAGGATAACCGGTTTTTTCACTGATAATTGACATAAAAACCTGTCCTGGATCCTGACCAGTGACAGTTGTTGGATTTTGGTTTTTTAGTTCTAAATCTGGAGTTGTGACAGTAGACGAGATTTCTCTTGAAGTTTCAGAAAAATCTCTACCAATTTTACTCTTTAAGTGATCAATAATTTGACCAAGTGTTCTCATTTCAGCAAGTTCATCTCCTGGGACTTCTGGCAATTCAGGAATTTTATCCTGAATTGCTCCAAGAATTTCTACACGTTTAATTGAATCGATTCCAAGATCTGATTCCATGTCCATTCCAAGTTCCAGCATCTCCAGAGGATAGCCTGTCTTTTCACATACAATAGCCATCATTGATGTTGTAACTTCTTCTAATGAGACATCTGAAGTTTTTGTTGCAGGCATTCCACTTAGAGTTGTTTCAGCTTTCTGTCCATTAGAAATATTTACACCCAATTTGATCTGCAGATACGTAACAATTTCACCAAGTGTACGCATTTCAGCAAGTTCATCTCCTGGGACTTCTGGCAATTCAGGAATTTTATCCTGAATTGCTCCAAGAATTTCTACACGTTTAATTGAATCGATTCCAAGATCTGATTCCATGTCCATTCCAAGTTCCAGCATCTCCAGAGGATAGCCTGTCTTTTCACATACAATAGCCATCATTGATGTTGTAACTTCTTCTAATGAGACATCTGAATTTGCAGCAGACACTGCTTCCATAGGTGAAGAAACTTCAATTGGAGGAGAAATGGAAACCGGGGGTGTTTGAGCTGAAACCGTAATGTGATGCGCTGCACCAAGATTTGGAGTAGAAAAATTTGTAACTGATTCTTGAACAGAAACTGGTGCTGCTTTTTGGACATCTGGAACAATTGCAGTCCCTTGTGACAACTGCTGTCCGAGACCTACCAACTGCAGTTCTGCAATCTTCATAGCAGATTGAGTTTGTTTCGACTGCTGATTCAAATATTGTTCGTGTACCCGTAAAGTTTCACTTTGATGAGCATGAAACATTTGCATCTGCTCTTCAACTTCCGGTGGAATATCTTTGCCCTGGGAAGCAAGCTCTATCCTCTGCTGAATTAATTGGTATACGGTCCTTGCATATTCAGCCTGCTGATCTAAATAATGCTGATGAACCTGCAAAGTTTCATTTTGATGCTGATAAAATCCTGACAAGCTATTTTCCATTGTTTCAAAGGCTTTGGTCGGAGCTAAAGATTGTGGAGAAGGAAGTTGTTGATTACTCATTATATTTAATGGTCTTTGTTTTTCTGATTCAGTTTTCAATTTTAGAGAGACATCAATCGTTTTGTGACTGTCCTTATTTGCTGGCAATTCTGAAGTTCCTGCTGTAAGTGAACTTGTTCTCGTAGAAGTAAAGGATACTGGATCTAAATCTGAACTAGAAGCAACCGAATTACTAACCTGAAAACCGTCATTCATTGCATTTTCAAATTCCTGACGTGTTTTTTCGCTTACGTAATTAGTACCATTCAAACGAACATTCATTGCCGACTTTGTTTTCTTTGCTTCCTGAGAAGGTAGAGTAAATGGGTCAAATTTCTGCAATGGTATACCCATAACACAGAGTTTGACAATTGCTTCACGGAGTAGTAGATCACTATTTTTTTTGGGATTTTCATTTAGAGCAATAGCAGTGTATTCTTCTCCAGAAAGAATGTTTTCAACTAATTTTGTTAAAACGTTTTTTGGTCCAAATTCAATAAATATTCGTCCACCAGCTTGGTATATATTTTCAATTTCTTCACGAATCCTGACTGAATTGAGAAT
>CAZOTX010000008.1:0-11649 GCA_964582835.1 uncultured Pseudomonadota bacterium
GCCATAAATCGTTTTCACAGACAAAGATTATCTTTTTGTTGAAAATTGTTGGCTGGGTAAAATATCCTTGTCCAGAAAAGTTTTGAGTGGGAATTTGTTTTTTGAGGATGCGTGTCTTAGGTTTCACGTAAAAATTATTATGTAAATTGTTATTTATGATGCCGTCAAAAACCCTAAAACGTTACATTTTAGACAATGCAAAAAATTGCATCAGACATTGTACAATAAAAGTAAAAAAGGTTTTAAAACATTAGCAATGAAAAATTATCTATTTAAGACTTAATAAGTAGAAAATTAATATTTATTTAAAATCAACTGAAATACGAAAAACAATTCCATCGGGACTTTTTCGATTACTTTCAACGATGCGACGACCTTTAAATTCTTTAATATTTTGTAAATTATTTTTCAAAATTTGAAGACTATCATAGCTTTCAATAGTGCCACTGATTGAAAAACTCTCTGGACCATATTCAAAACTATCCACCTGAAAAGCGACTTCCTCACCGAGCAAGGCAGAAATTTTCTTGAGAAAATTCAAATTAAGATAGTCGCGTTTTTCAAAATTTTTACTGATTTGAATATAGTTTTTTCGACGTTCTATTTTTTCTTCCAGTTCAACCATCATTGAATTTACTTCTGGTGCTGAAGTCTTTGGTAAGACACGTCTCAATTCTGTTTGCAGCAAAATTTCTCCACGAGCAATTTCCTGTTGAAGAATATTAAGTCTTTTGTTTATATCCCAGAAAAAACCTGTTGAAATAAGAATTATTAAGATTGAAGCAACCGCAACAGACCCCCTATTTTTTTGCAAAAATCGTCTCCATGGAGTATTTTCGTGATAGAGACTCAACATGTGTTTCTCGAGGATAATCTCAGTCTGACTTCGTAATTCCCCTAGCACACCCCAATGTTTTCTATCAATCAATGATAGAAGAGAAGACTGAGGATCTATAGGCTCCAGATTCCCTGAAGATTGACTATTTTCGTTCTTTCTATCAGTGGGAGTAGTGTAAATTTGATCATCCACAATTTGTGAATTATCATCGGACATTTGCCGATGTTTTGCTTCTACCAATAACTCTTCAAGTGAATCCGGAGCCCTAGCTTCTCTCTGAGAACGATTTAATTTCCCATCTACATCTGAAGTTTCTGTGGGACCTAAAAGATCTCGATCTTCACCAGATCTTTCCGCATAGGTTTCTGCTTCCGGTAAGGGGAAACGGCGTATACTGAAATTTATACCATCCCATTTGATCATTGGACCAAAAATACCATAGACTTCAATTTGACTCTCAGAGTTAAAATTTTTTATTCGCAAATACAATGTTAGTTGCGCACACAACCAGCGCAATTCTTCTTTAATCTGTATAAAATGTTCATTTTGCAAAGAATCTCCACCCGTATTATCTAAACCCTCCTCATGTTTTGCAAAACTTTGTAAAAATGTAGCAAGTATATTTACTGAGTTAAAGTGTTTCTGAAGAATAACTGGTATTTGACTTGGAAAAATTTTAATCTCATCCAAGCGATTTTCGCGGATGGTATTCACAAAAGATTCATCTCCACCAATATAAATTTGAAACAATTCCTGAGGTATGGATTTTTTTGTATATTCGTTGATTTTTGAACGGAAAAGAGAATGTGCAGCACAATCCACATTCTTGATTAATAAGTCTCTCTCAAGACATAGTTTTTGAAGGTGGTGCAAACGCTTCCGTCCAGTCAGTAATACCAATGCCTCTGAATTTTTCTCAGACATTGACTGAACCTGGACGCTATATGCGCTTTCAGCTAGGTCTCCTATTAATTCTTCCTCCAGCTCAAATGGTAAAGCCTGCTCTATTTTTTTCCGCTCTTGAAAAGGGAATGACAATTTTCTAAATGTCACATCTTCTGCGGGAAGTAAAAAGGCAATTGCATGGTCCCTCCATTGCTGTCGGTCCAAAAACTCTCCAATCTTTGCTGCCCATTGTTCAGAGTCTGTTGCTTTTTTACCGGATGAATTTACATCTTCATCTAAAAAAAAACCAACTTTGTCCTGATTAATCTGTAAATTATTATTTTTTTTGGACAAACAAATTCCTTCAATGCAGGACGTATGAGCAGAAACCAGATAAAAGACGTTTTCCATGAATGAGATTTTTACTTCTGTACAGCGGCAAGTTTAATTATATATACAACTTTATCAGAATCAGAAAAATTTCTCAAAGGATTGAAATATACTTTCATTTCAACTTGTAAAAAAAGAATAATTTAGTCAAAATCCTCTGAACAATTCTTGTTTTTAAGATGATGAAGAATAAAGTCGAAAATAATGATCTCTTGAAACAACCTTTCAGGATACATAAAGATGTTTTGTTGTCATGTTTCTCCAAAATGAACTTTTTCGATTTTTTCTTTAGAAAATAATTCTGGAGCTATATCGTGACCAAAATAGAGTTGGAAGTTGGTACTTGCCCCACTGGAGTTTTGCTGGCTCTTAAGTCCGTGGAGGGTAGAATACACAGGGTTACTGCAATTGAAATGACCAACGATGAAGCTCTTGAGATTTCAAAACTCATTAAACAAAGAGTTAAAGAAAACCTGGAATCTCCCGAGCCATCGGAAATAAATTAAAATAAGCTTTCTTGAGAAAATTATGAACAAGGAGCGAAAATCAGTTTGGGGCTGGGCTATGTACGACTGGGCAAATTCAGCTTTTGCAACTACAGTTATGGCCGGTTTTTTTCCTATCTTCTTCAAGCAATACTGGACCATAGGTACAGATGTAAATCAAAGTACTGCTATGTTAGGCTTTGGGAACTCTATTGCGAGTTTATTTATAGCACTTGTGGCACCAATTTTGGGAGCAATTGCGGATCGTGGTTCTTTGAAGAAAAAATTTCTGATTTTCTTTGCTTATCTGGGAGTACTGATGACAGCTGGATTGTATTTGGTAGAAAAAGGAGATTCAATCATGGCAATTTTCATATATATAATGGGGGTAATAGGCTTTTCTGGAGCAAATATATTTTATGATTCACTTCTACCTAGTATTACAGATGAAACAAAAATTGACTCTGTTTCCAGTTTAGGTTTTTCAATGGGATATCTTGGTGGAGGGCTGCTATTTCTAGTTAATGTTTTCATGACTTTGCAACCAAGCATTTTCGGCCTTGCTAATGCAGGAGAAGCCGTACGCTGGTCATTTGTTAGCGTTGCCCTTTGGTGGGGAGTTTTTACTCTAATTACAATTTACTGGGTTCCAGAACCTGAATTATATGGAGAGAATGATTATGAAAATCCTGTTATTGATGGATTTCAGCAACTTTTTAGAACATTTCAAGAAATTCGCCATCTGAAAACAGTAATGTTGTTTTTACTGGCATACTGGTTTTATATTGACGGTGTTGATACTATCATCAAAATGGCAGTAGATTATGGAATGTCTATCGGCTTTGAATCAGATGACCTGATCATTGCATTATTGATAGTACAATTTGTGGGCTTCCCAGCAGCATTGTTTTTTGGAAGTTTAGGAGAACGCTGGGGTGCTAGGCCATCAATTTTTTTAGCTTTGGGAGTATACATAGTGGTGACTATCTGGGCTACCATGATGCGAGAAAAATATGAGTTTTATGTCATGGCAGTTGTGATAGGCCTAGTTCAAGGGGGAATTCAGGCTCTAAGTCGCTCTTACTACTCGCGTTTGATTCCAGCAAATCAGGCAGCTGAATATTATGGTTTTTTTAATATGCTTGGAAAATTTGCAGCAATTATCGGCCCTGCATTGATGGGAGTAGTGGGATTGACGATAAGAAACATTCTGATGCCGGACTCACCTACTGCTGAACAAATTAAGGCGGTCAGCCAAGAAGCATCTCGCTGGAGTATTGCCTCAATTGTGATTTTATTTATGATCGGCGCCATTTTGCTGTTTTATGTTGATGACGAAAAAGGACGTGCTGAAGCAGAATATTTATTTAAGAATTGATTCATGTTAATAAAAAACGTATAATTTATTTTTCCGCCCAAAGTTCTACGCGCTGCTTGTATGCAATTCTTGAAATTCTGACATCTTCGATAAAATTAGGCAACTCATCCATAGTAAGCGCCTGCGGTCCATCTACCAAAGCTTCAGTGGGAGATGGGTGAAAATCAACCAACACCATGTTAGCTCCCGCAATGATACCCTGTGACATGGAATGTAAAACATCAAGAACTCCATCTGGAGAAGCATCTCTTGTCCCCACAGAATGAGAAGGATCAATACAAACTGGCATTCTAGTCATACGTTTCACTATAGGTAAATGCGCAAAATCAACCATGTTACGATGTGGCGCATTGAATGTGGTCTTCATGCCCCTCAAACAAAATATCACCTGATTATTTCCTTCGCTGGCCAGATATTCTGCCGCATTTAGTGACTCATTTAATGAAATTCCAAAACCTCTTTTGAGCAAAATCGGATAGGTGTGCTGTCGACCAACTGCCTTGAGTAACTCAAAATTTTGTGTATTTCTTGTGCCAATTTGCAGCATCACTCCTGTTGGTTGTCCTAAATCTTTCAGACAACTATCAATTTCTTCTATATGCTGCTCATGTGTCACTTCCATCGCGACAACTTTTATTCCATATTTTCCGGCCAACTCAAAAACATAAGGTAGACATTCCTTGCCATGCCCTTGAAAAGAATAGGGATTAGTACGAGGTTTATACGCACCCATTCTGGTACACTCTTGTCCATTTTCCTGTAACGCCCGCATCATGTGTTCAACATTTTTTGGATTGTCAACTGCACATAAACCAGCAAAAATATGGAAGTTTTCCTGATTAAAACGGACGCCATTATATTCAAAATCGATCGAACCTGTTTCTTTTGAGTGTCTACCTAAAATTCTAAAATCATGAGAAATACGTACTACCCTCTCGACTGCTGGAAGCGATTCTATTTCCTCCAGACTGACCTTAGCAGTGTTACCTATTAAATAAATTTCAGTCAGACGTTGTCCTCTGCCCTGTACCTTGTGTTTTTGTAAACGAACATTTGGCAAGCCCTGAAGGTGGCTCCATGTAAGTTTAAAATCTTCAGTGGTATCTTCTACGTTTGGATGTAATATAACGAGCATTTTTTTTGTTTTAAATAGTTATTGTAAGAGGACCAAGAGAAAGATTTTTTTAAAATGGCAGATCATCAGTTGATTCATTTTCGAGCCAACCAGGTTTTTCATCTGGGATTGAGACTGAGCTTTGATTATCTTGATCTGGGGAAGAAGTTGATACTGAGTTCTGATCCAAAACTAACTTCCAAGCTTGGAGTGAGTTAAAAAATTTAACTTCCCCCTGAGGATTGGTCCATTCCCGTCCTCTCAAATCAAAAAATATTTCAACTTGCTGACCTACTTCAAATGGATCCAACAATTCACAGCGGTCCTGTACCATTTCAAATTGAATTGGTTGAGGATAATCTGGATTGCTTGCATATTCTACTACAAATTCCCGTTTACGAAAGCGATCCGAAATCTGTACAGTTTCAGAAATTTTTTTTATTTTACCTTTGATTTCCATAATTTCAAATAATTTATAAAATTCTAATTTTAAGCTACAAGTTCGTTTTCAACTAATGTTGCCCAATAACTTGCTCCAATAGACAAGACGTCGTCGTTAAAATCATATTGAGAACTGTGCAGCATACAACCCCCATTACCTTTTCCTTTGCCATTACCTAGCCAGACATAGCATCCAGGCCGAGCCTGGAGCATATAAGAGAAATCTTCTGCCCCCATACTGGGAGTTGGATTACGAATAAGATTTTCTTCGCCAACTAAATCAACAACTGCCTTTGCAGAAATTTCTGTTTCCTGAACTGAATTGATGGTAGCAGGATAACCCATCATGTAGTTTAACTCACAACTTGCACCGAAAGCAGCGCAAACTCCTTCTGCAACCCGTAACATTGACGAAGGAAGACCTTCTTGTGTTTCTGGAAGAAAAGAACGTACACTTCCATTAATCAGCACGCTATCCGGTATAACATTGTAAGCATCACCAGCATGAATTTGAGTAACACTGATCACAACAGAATCAACAGGATGCGTACTTCGACTTGGAATAGTTTGTAGTGCGTTTACTACATGAGATGCAACAACAATAGGATCAATACACTGATCTGGCATAGCACAGTGACCTCCCCTTCCTAAAATTGTCAAATCAAACGAATCTGCTGCCGCCATCATTGGGCCAGCCCCAACACCAAATTTTCCGGAATCTAATTCTGGCCAGTTGTGTAAACCATAGACTGAATCTACAGGAAATTTTTCAAACAAACCTTCTTTTATCATTAAGTCGCCTCCACCACCACCCTCTTCTGCGGGTTGAAAAATAAGGTGTACCGTACCTTTATAATTTTTATTTGAAGCTAAATATTTTGCCGCACCAAGCAACATTGCTGTATGTCCATCGTGTCCGCAGGCGTGCATTTTACCTGGGTTGGAAGATGCGTGATCAAATGTGTTTTTTTCCTGTAAAGGTAGGGCATCCATGTCAGCTCGAAGTCCAATCGCCGGACCTTCACCATTTCTGATAGTTCCAACTACACCAGTATTTGCTAAACCACGATGAATTTCTATCCCAAATTCCTTGAGTTTAGATGCAACCAAATCCGACGTTCTATTTTCCTCGTACTGCAATTCTGGATGTTTATGTATGTCCCTTCTCCATGAAGTCATTTCGTCATGGAACTCATTAATTTTATTAATTATTGTCATTCCCCTCCTAGGACAATTTAAATAATTTTAGAATGATTCTCCATTTTTAATAACACCGCGATGATTTGCATGATTCGAAACAGCAGAAATATCTTCCACAGGATTACCTGCAACAATCAGAAAATCTGCAAAAAATCCTTCTTCAATTAGTCCTCGATCAGTTAGACCCATCAAATCCGCTGCACTTGCAGTAGAGAACATCAGGGCATCGTTGTTAGAAACGCCAAGTTCTACCATAAATTTCAATTCCTGACTATTTTGTCCATGAACATTAAATGGGGTCCCCGCATCCGTACCCATTGCTATTTTTCCGCCTGCATCATAAAACATTTTGATCGACTGATGATGTCGTTCTCGTAAGCGAATTGTTTTTTCTACAATGAATTCTGGAATTCCATGGTCACGATTGATGTAGATATTATTTACTGCAGCAAGTGTCGGGACTAGATATGTACCTTTTTCCAACATAGCATCAAGGCATTCTTGTGTCATGAAAATCCCGTGTTCAATTGAATCTATTCCAGCACGTACTGCATTCAGTATCCCAGTTGCTCCCTGTGCATGGCTTGCACAGATTCTATTAAACCGATGCCCTTCATCGACTCCTACACGCAATTCCTCTTCAGTATAATGCGCATCCTCAGGATTTACCCCTGGTGTCATCACTCCGCCAGTCGCCATCAATTTTATTACATCTGAACCGGCATGAATCTGCTCTCGCACTGCTTTCAATACTTCATCCTCTCCATCGGCAATACGCCCGAAAACATTTCCATGTCCACCAGTCATACAGATCATACGGCCTGCAGCCTTGATCGTCGGCCCCATTTGACGACCAGAATTACATGCATCTCTAACGGCAAACTCTAAAAAATCTCGGCCCCCTAAATCTCTTATTGAAGTTACTCCACTGCGCAAGGTTTTTTGGGCATTTTCTAAAGCGTTCATTACAATTTGCCCTGGCTTTAAACTTAACAAACGTGACTTTGGATCCGCTTCGCCACAATAGATCAGATGGACATGGCAATCGATTAGTCCTGGCAAAAGAGTTCCATTTGTCGTGTCAAATGTTTCGCCACTAAAACCATCAAATTCTACGATGGGTGCAATTTTAGAAATCTTATCATTTTCTACCAAAACTCCATGATTTTCAAGCAAATTCCCCTTGCCGTCAAATACTAAGCCACCTGAATACAAAGTAGACATTAATTATTAAATTTTTGTTTAGAAGTGATTTTATATTAAAAAAAACTTAATTTATCATGATAAGCTCTTCATAGAATGCAAGGCAAGACACTTGTGAACTTAACTTCAGATTTTTATTTAAGTTATTCTTTACACTTTGTTTCATTATAAATTTCCCTTTTTAGGATAATTTAAATACACATATATGAACTAGAATTAATCAAGCATCTGGAGTAATCTTCCAGAGTTATTTTCGCGACAGTTTAACATCACCGTTTCAACAAGCAAATTAATCGCCAATATTAATCAGATCTTCTACGGGAACCGAATGAAGCTGTGTTTCAAGTTCTGATGGTAAAATAACCTCCAGTAATTGCAAATCATCCGAACAGTCTGTAAGGGCATAACGTTGCTGAGCAGGGATCACACAGGAATCTCCGGCTTCCATCCTTTGGGATCTGAATTTCTCGCAAGTGAGGGTTACTCCACCCTCTAGAATGAAAAAGAAGTAAAATTCTCCGCTGTGACTGTACACCAGAGGTCTGGAGTCATACAATGGCCGCACAACACGAACTCCGGCTAAACCTTTAGTTGCTGTACCGATCTCGGTATCCCGAAATTCGAATCCTTCCATTAGCCACGGGTTCCATTTTGCATTAGCTACCTGGTGTAAAACGAAATTCTGTCCACTGAAATCGCGGTTGGACTGTACTTTCCCATTAGGCAAGTCGAGTTCAGGATCAGCCCATGTTTCGTGTTCTGCAGGACAACCAACTTCAATCACCTCCAAGCCGGCTGAGCATTCTAGCACACGATGCCTGATTTGTGGAGGTTGCAGCACACAGTCTCCGGGATACATCACAAACGGTGCTCCCTGTTCATCGTAGACTACACGTACCCAGCCCTTGTAACAGTAAATCATCTGAAAGCGTATTTTGTGAAAATGGACATAATCCGGTACAGGACCACCCTCCGGAATGAGAATGTGCGAGGCGATGAAGCGTCCTCCCTGTCGATTCGGAATGAGGTCACGATAGAGCATTCCAGCGCGACCAATTTCCCACGAATCATTTTTATTGAAACGGTTCATGACAAAGGACTGCTGTTCCGGAGGTAATACCAGTGAAGGATTCGCTTCCACTATTTCAACGCATGTTCCGTTCGGAGCGGTCAGTTCTGTAGCTCCATCCGAAAATTCTTCAGGATTCCTGCAATGCAAGCATAATTTCCCTGGGGAGCCGGAACCTCCACTTTCCAGTCTGATACGTACTCCATGGCCACTTATTACAGCCACTACTGGATTATCTGCCGGAAAAATGGAATTAATATGAAACCCAAGATTTTTGGTGAAAAACGTCAAGGTGGATTCCAATTCAGAACATGGTAAAACGACTTCGGATGCTTGAATCAAGTGTTTTGAATTTGCTACCATCGGGCTGATTGTTTTAATTATAAGATTTTGCAGAGATGAAAATTTTTACAATTGTTGACGAATTTGTTGAGAACATTTCTCAGCACATTACTTTAGGCACGAAAAGTAAAACTCCTTTCAGGCTTTCTTTGCCGATTGATATTTTTTTCATTGAGCTCTTTTAAAAAAAAAGCTAGACCCGAGAAAGTTAATAATATTGACATGCTCCAAAACATCCATGTGTAATTTTGCAAATGAATCAATAATCCCCCGATAATCGGCCCGGTCACTTTTGCACAATTCTTTAAGGCGCCTATCATTCCAACTCCTGTTCCAGTATATAGTCCATCCATTTGTTTCGCCAAAAGTGATATTGTAGATGGGAAAATCATAGCTTGAGAAAATCCAAATCCTAGTGCAAGTAAGAGCAGGCTAATAGGATTTTGCACAGAAGACAAAAATCCAAGAGAAAAAGCGGCCAATAGCAGTCCAAAGACGGTGATCGGCATATAACCCAAACGGTCACTTAAACGACCTCCAAGCGGACGAGCTAGTAGATGGGCTAACTCCTGGGTCGAAAAAAAAAGGCCTACCCATAGAATTGAGATTCCTATTTCTAGTGCATAAATCGGGAAAAAAGTTTTTGTGGCGTAAATACTGAGATAAACTACAAATTCAAGGCTTCCAACTAGCCAAAGTGCAGGGGTCATGATCCCTGTCCGGAAAGCCTCTATAGTTTGTTGTCTCAATGAAATTGTGGTTTTTTTAATAGGACCAGTATTCTTTAGCAAGAGTACGGGTAACAAAGCAGATGAGCTTAAAAGCCCAATGAATGTAAAAACAGTTGAAGGTTCAAAGACCGTCAAAAGTGCTGCTGCGATCGTTGGGCCTAAAAGGTATCCACCACTGCGAGCCATCCCAAACCATCCCAATCGTTCTGCGCAATTTTCGTCAGCACTCCCGTTTTTTTGGCCTTGGTCAATAACCCATGCAACAGTAACTGGCCCATAAATCGCGGTGGCCAAACCGTGGATGATGCGTAAAATAAGTAATTCTTCCGGAGTCTTGATCCAAGGATAAAGGAACGGAATTCCTATAAAAAGCAGTGTCCCCACGAAAAGCCAAATCCAGCGCCCCCATCGATCGGAAAGGAGGCCGAAAATGGGCTTGAGCAACATTCCAGTCAAAGTTGACACCGAAACTATCAAACCCAAAAAAGTAGCATTCGCTCCCAGGATGGCAGCAAAGATGGGTAGAAGGGGTGTCTTGCCCATTTGATAAGCGGTACGAACGATAAAATCAGCCGCGGTCATTTTGAACAATCCAGGAATGCCAAACATCTTAAGCCTGCAGTTTTAGAATTCCAGCTTTTTCAATTTGTTTGTTGAGTCGAAGAAGATCATCTTCTTCAAGCTGTTTCAACTTCGAGAGCTGCTCGTCAATTAAAGTGCTCAATTCTTCATAAACAGCGTGTGCCTGTTGAGGAGGAGCGGCATCTGAGATAGATACCACGCTCACCAAAGCTTCCAATCTTTCCTTAAGCATGGTAGGATGTCGCAACCTGTCGGAGGGAGTTTCGTATTGATTTTGCGTCAATTTATTTTCAATCTTGCTCAATTCTTCACGGAGTGATTCGGCCGATTCCCGAACTTTCTCAATTGGTTTTTCAGTAGCAGATTTGATAAAGTTTTCTCGGGACAAAAATTCTGTAATCTGCAGATTTATTCTGCGGACTTTGTTGATCACAAAGTTTATTTTAGAGACTCGATTTCGGATTTTGCTCCACAGTTCAAACTGCTGGGAAAAATCCTCGGTCGTTGTTTTCAAACGTGGATCTTTAATAATTTCAAACGAATGAATAAACTCAGCATCCCCAGTTTTCAACTGAACTTGATAATTCCCTGGAGGAGCCACAGGTCCTCCGTGGGTATTTCCTCCAAACGGAGAAATACGACCCAACTGTTTGTAACCTGGTTTTTCAAGAGTTTTATCAATTTTTACTTCCGGGCCTGGGTAGCGCATATCCCAAACAAAACGATTGAAGCCGAGATTAGTTGTCAAGCTTGGTTTTTCCTCAGCATCTTTTCTGTATTTGTCTTTTGAATCAGTATCTGATTTTTTACTAGTAAAGCTCTCTATCTTTTCACCACTTGAGTCTAAAACAATTAACTCCAAAGTATGTTTAGGTTCCGATTCCAAAAAATAATTCATAATCACACCTTCCGGAGGATTTTCACCCATATCCAAATAACGAAAACACTTTTCTCCGTCCGAAGTTTTTACCTCATAATTTGTTCCCGGCAA
>CAZOTX010000009.1:0-11634 GCA_964582835.1 uncultured Pseudomonadota bacterium
CAGGTGCAACTGTTGTCCTTGAAAATTCTTATGACAATACAACTTCCGTGAGCTTGTCTGGAGGGAGTGCAACTCTAAGGATTGGGGACGGATTGCCAGCTGCTTTGAGCAGTACTGTGTCTGTAAAAAACACACCGGCATCCGTTACAATGAGTGGTTCAAGGAATTTGGTCTCATTACCGGCTTACACCACGATTGATCCAGCAAATTTTGATAGCCAATTAAGCAGTTACAAGGCTGTCTGGGTACGTAGGAGTGGAGATTGGCAATTTTATACAAGCATTGACAATAAAACTATATACACCGACAAAGGTTATACGGAGTTAAGTTCCAGTATAGAAGCCGGAGAGGGGTTTTGGGTTGAATTGAATTCACCTGTTAATCCTGTAAATTTGGAAGTTGCAAATTATGGAGGGTATACTGCTTTGCCGCAACTGAGTAGTATGACTTCAGAATGGAATATAGCTGGAACCTCTAAAAAGATCACGGTTGAAGAAATAACTCAGGCTGCAAATTTTGATCAAACTTCAGAAGATGAATCCAACACTTTGGGTATTTTAGAAAATTCTGGAGGGAACGGTCCCTCATCAGGATTACAAATTTCTAATTTAGAATTTGAAATTGCAGTAAATGAGTTTGGACAATCTTCACGGATTGCTCTTTTGATGGCAGTGCTTCTAATAACTTCTACATGTTTGATGTTGTACCGAAGACAAATTCAGTTTAGAAGAATTTCCCAGTCTAAAAACAGACATCCACGGATTCCTGCCTGGCAGTTGACTATGGCTGGGATAATTTTGTTTGTTGTGGCATGTGCTCCACCGCAGGGTGATACAACATCTTCAACTTTTGACTATTCTGGATCATATGACCGTGTTCACTCAATTTGGAAGTGGGATGATGAGAACAGCAAATGGCTGGCATACTCGCCAAAAACGTCTATTGCTCAAGAATTATCAAACGAGGGTTATAGCTCTTTCAGTTTTTTAGAGAAAGGGCAAGGATATTGGGTACGTCTAAGTGTTAGCGGTGTTCCTACCAGTCTATCATTTGCAGAACCTCCTGCATTTTAAATTATATGTTTTTTTCTGCTCCAGACTTTTGGGGAAAGCTAAAACATATGTCTGTGCTTTCATTTAGCTGGAAAGTTATAGTTTTGATGTTCATTTTCAGTACGAGTTTCTACGGAATCTTGTTTGCTGAAGAAGGGGCACTGCTTGAGTTCAGTGACAACAATTCACGTGGAGGATTGCTCACCGGAGATTTGATTATCACTGTTCCAGAAAATATCTCCTCAGACAAAATTTCTGAATTTGCACTACACTGGGGAATAAATCCTCATCAGCGATTGGGGATGTTCCGTCCTATAGTAGTTCTGCCCTCAGTTCAATCCGGAAACCGAATGAGAATCCAGTTTAAAGCCACCCGAGTTCCACCAGGCGCAACGCACTTTTTACTCTATGCCCGCCTTGAAAATGGAGAGGAAAAGGAAAAATATAGTCTTATTTTGGTTGATAAAGGAGTTCCCCAGAGTAAGCCTCAGAGAATTTCTTTTAAACAAACAGGAAAAGAAGGTAATCGTGTTCAAGGTGAAATCAGCATAAGACGTGCATGGGATGAGCGGGAAGTCAGTCAATATGCTGTGTATTGGGGTAAGGGGTCCAAATCCGTTTTGAGAACACAACCTTCTGTTACTGTAATTGAAAAAAAATCATGGTTTGGTAATTTAGCTGCTCAATTACAGGCCCCATGGAAGGAAAACACATTGACTGAGGAGATAGATGTTCTCTTACCTCCTGAGGCTACTCATCTGATTGTTTTTAGCAGGAATGAAGATGGTCAAATGAGCGAAGGTACTTCTTTTGAGCTGGAAAAAACAAAAACGAAAGGAAATAGTGTGTCCAAAAAAATGAAGTTACAAAAAAAAAGTGCTCCTGACGGAATGATTATTGGAAACGTAACTCTTTTTAGGGGTAAAGATGAAATCGATTCAGGACACTATTTATTTTTTTGGGGGAAAAATAAAAAAACCAGATTGGAAAATTTGCCACCAATTACGACGTTTGAAGTAAATAAAATTAAGGATGGTCTGAATGTAAAAGAAATACAAGTTTCTTCTCTTAAATTGATGGATCAAAAACTGCAAGTATCTTCAGGTAAACAGACAAATCGCGAGTTAAAATTTGAGTTTCCTCCAGAAACTTTTATCCCTAAAGGTGCTACACATATTCTAGCATTTACACAACAAAAATTTTGGTTTCAAGATGATGCTGTACGGAGACTTAAAGGACCGGTTGCAAGTGTGTCGTTAAAGGATCCAGATGGAATCATGTATAAAGAAAAAAATAAAAGTAATATAAAAAAAGGGCTAAAAAATTTTTCGATTGCAAAATTTAAGAAAAAGGGTTTAAAAAGTCAAGAAAAAAAAGAAAATGATACAAAGATTTTTCGGGAAGAAAATACAAATGGAACGGGAATCAGGAAAGCTCCTGAATGGAGGATTTCTGAAAATCGTGGATTGGGGATAGGTCTTTCATTATCCGGACTGAATGGGATCGCTACTTTTTACGATTATAATTTGGAAGATAATCGCCAATTGCATTATTCTCTAGAACTCACAGGACAGCAAGTTGGAAGTCCTTTCAAAGTTTTGCGTCTGACAGAAGAGAGTACAGACATGCAGAGTATTTCAAAAAGTGGATCAGGAAACTCTCTTGAAATTGATCGAACTTTAGTTTATGCAACTTACCGTTGGTTTGTTGATGAATCAATAGTTTGGGGAATTTCTGAAGGGTTATTTTATGGGGCAGGAGGAGGTTTCGGCTACGCAACATTGGAATATCAGGGAAAAGATACAAATGTTGTAGCCACCATAACTGGCGATTCAGAGGCCTTTGACTCAACTGCCACCGATTATTATCACTCTGCAAATGCTCTTGGACTTTTTGCAGTCCTTGAAACAGGTTGGCAGGGACTTGAAAACTACTATTTCCAAATTGCTCTTCAGCCCTCTATATATTTTTATTATAATGACAATTTTAAGGAATCAAGTATTCCAGTTGATCCCAATCAACGTTCAACAGTTGTAGATCTGTGGACAAGAGCAAAAAATCTTACGCGTTTACTATTAGCATTTGGCATATTTTTTTAGATTAACTATGATTCACTTTTTAACAAAAAATAGGAAGTTAGTGTTGATGCTGTCATTAGTTTTTGCACTTGCATTTCCTTTTTCGATAACAGGACAAGAACAGGCGTTGAATCAGCAAAATACAGCAGTGCACTATGTATTTACTCAAAGTGTTGAACGGAATTTGTATCCTTGGTTACAGGAAGAAGTGGCAAATACCTGGTTCGACAGCAATATTCCAAAATCATGTCACATTTGTGACAATGTCTATCGATATCCAGTAGACAATGGTTCTGTTGTCACACGCGGGGTACAGAATATGATAAATCGAAAAGAATTGTCTACAATTCTGGAAGTTCAGAAAATTCTGACTGTGATTGTCAGACAATCAGGTGAAGCACTCAGTATCGAAGCTTCACTCCATAATCTTGAAAAAGAAGAACCCCTCTGGTCTAAGGTTTTTGAATGGTCCAAACCTTGGAGTTTATGGTAATCATCCTTGTTAGTAACTAATTAGTCACACCAATACACTCTGCTATTTGCAAATCCAAAGTTTCTAAGCGATAGAATGAAATTAAACTAGAGTGACTAAATTATCAAACAATAAAGATCTTTTTCTAAATCACTTTAAAATCTAATTTGCTGAAGCCAGAATTTCAACTCTTTTATTTGAAGGATACAATCCAGGATTAGGAATATGTCGTACATTAATGTAGTGACGTGCACCCTTGAGTGAAAAGCTCTGAATTTCGTAGCAACGATCATTATAGTCAAAAAATACTTCAGCCTTTATTGATCTTTTCATTCTCTTTTTCAGCACTAATTCCAATCCATGGCTTTGGCCGAACAATCCATAAAATTTTACTGGCATAACTTTTCAGCAGTTTAAAATAGTTATTTCCTAAATTTGCTCAAACACACCATTGAAAAATTAATTTTCTGAAATATTAACATCTTTCCTTTTTGTGTTTGACCTTGGTAAACGGGCGTCTTTTTGATGTTTTTGAATACAAAAACCGTGCAAGACTCCACATAAGATCGTTGTACACTAATACAAATTTCAAAAAAGATCAAGTAAAAAAGTGCGATTTTATTTTTTCTTTCGAAAAATGTTAAAAACCGTGTCATTTTTAGCTAAATCAAAAAAATTCTTTTTTTACTATACTAATGTAATTAAGTAAATAATATTATATATATTTAAAAATTGTTAATTCAGATTTTTTGCAAAATTTATGATCTTATCTTTATTTCTATTAAAATCCTGTATTCTTATAATCATTCCTTCAAAAAAAGTAAAAATGTTTGTGATTGATCATCATTCGGATAATTTTTTGTTTTCATAAAATTGACTTGTAAAAGTTTAAAATAAGTTGATTGCATGCTCAGCTTGTTTGGTTTAGCATTGTAGCAGATTCAATCTTTTAAAAAATAGGTAGATGTACAAAAGATCAAGGTTAACCGCCCAATTTGCTATTTTACTTGTTATATGTATGGGATTGTTAATGTTTTATGTCTGGTCAAACTTTGAAGAATTGAGTTCAGAGCAGTCCTACCGTCAAATGTGGCATCTTAACAACAAATTTGAGAAAAAAGATTTTCATTTTAAATACTAGAGGAAAAATATGGAAGTTAAGCTGAATGCAATAAATTTTGAAAAATTAAAAAAACCTCCTAGAAGCATGTCAGGTGTCGTTTTTGGAACAGTATTTACAAACCATATGTTCTGTATGATTTGGGAGGAAAGACAAGGTTGGCATAATGCGGAAATAAGACCCTATGGGCCTTTGATGTTGGCGCCATCTTCAATGGTATTGCATTATGCTCAAATGTCTTTTGAAGGCCTTAAGGCTTATCAAAGTGAATCCGGAGAGCATTTGCTGTTTCGTCCACGAGAAAATTTTAAACGGATGAATAGTACTTCTCAGCGGATGTGTCTTCCGGAACTGGATATTGAAGAAGTCCTTTCTGCCTTAAAGCAACTACTCCGTTTGGATTCCGATTGGATTCCGAACGAAGCAGGGACATCACTTTATATTCGACCAACGATGTTGGCTACAGAAGAGGCAATTGGACTGAAAGTGTCCTCCAAATATTTATTTTACATTATTCTGAGCCCAGTCGGACCTTACTACTCTCAAGGATTTAATCCTGTAAAAATCATGGTTTCGGATAAATATGTTCGTGCTGTACCCGGCGGAGTTGGTTTTGCTAAAACCGGAGGTAATTATGCGGCTAGTAATTTGGCGGAAAAAGAGGCAAAAGCGTTGGGTTACACACAAGTACTCTGGTTGGATGCAGTTGAGCGACGATATATTGAAGAGGTCGGTGCAATGAACATCTTTTTTGTGATCAATGGTGAAATTGTAACACCTCAACTGACTGGCTCAATTTTGCCCGGAATAACCCGAATGTCAGTTTTGGAACTGGGAAAATATTGGGGATTGAAAGTTAAAGAAGTACGTATAACCATTGATGAAGTGTTGAATGGTTTAAAAGATGGTTCTGTAACAGAAGTTTTTGGCGCAGGCACGGCAGCAGTGATTTCTCCAGTTGGAACTCTCTCCTTTAAAGGAAAGGACTATCTGGTTGGAAGAGGAGAAACAGGCCCTATCGCTATTCGTTTTTACGAGCATCTGACTGGAATTCAATACGGAAAAGAGGAAGATCTTTTTGGCTGGGTTGAAGCAATTTAAATTTGAAAAGAAACTTGAGACCTTAAATTTTAAACCTAATTTTTGAATTATCAGAAGCATGAAGGTATCTGTATTGGTTTACATTATGATGATTTGGATTGCTAGTTTTCCGTTTTGAAAAGTTAATTTTTATAAATAACTGGAACAAGCATTGTATGCAGAATTTGTATAAATATATATTTTTGGAAACATTGTTTGTTTTATCTAATTTGTTAATCAATTTAAATCCTTACAGGTTTTGATATTATATTCTTACTGAGCTGCAACGTTGCTCATTGTGATATCTCTGAGCAAGACAACATGCTGATTATTTTTTAAATTTATGGGAATAATAAGAAAATTTTTGAAGAACTATCGTTTAATGCTACAAAATTTACGTAAGGAACACACTTTGTTATTTGTAATGCATGTGTTTTTTGTCGGTTCAGCAGTATTTACGTTGATTGTAGTGATGCTGGGAGGAGTATTTAGTTTGTTATAAGATAGGTACCTAAATTATTTTTCATTTTCATCTACTTGATACAGATTTTAGAATTCTGTTCACCTTTATTACAAGATTTTAAATTTTTCCATATTTAAAAAGGTTTTCTATCTCTCTTTAAAAAACAAAGGATAAAAATAGTAAAGAAGAACAACTAGAAATTTTGATGAGATCTTTTGGAATATAAGTTGAATATTTTTGAAAAATTTGCATTTAGTTCCTATTAGGCACCTCATTTTTGTTAAGTTTTAAATACTTTTAAAATTAGAATTAAGAATTTAGTTTTGGGCAGCTTTTCTTACCCATGAGTATTTCTCTGATTTAAGAAAACGTTTAAATTCTGGTACATCTATTGAGCGAATAAAACGAGCCGCAGAAATCCTGACCTGTGCATTTTTGTGTTTTAACAAACGTCCTGCAAGCCTTTTTACTCTATTAGGATGAGTTTTGTAAAAACCATTTTTCAAAGCCTCAAATCCACGGCGGGCTAGTGGTGCGAATGATGTTTCAACAGATGATTCCAAAAAAACTGCAGTATTTTCTGTAGGAAACAATGATAAAGCCTCGATTGCCCTAAAACGAATATAGTTGATTACCGAAGTATCTCCTCCAATTTCAATTAATACTTTATCCGTATCATCTCCCAGAAGCTGAAATGAAACAATGTCCAGCTTCCAATGTCTTCCTTCAAGCAATTCTATAACCTTAGATTTTTCCGGAGCACCAAAAACGATTCCTATCAGGTGCCAGAAAAAAGCACAAACTAATAATAGATACTTCATGTTTCTCCTTTATTTTAATTTGATTAGTTTTTTTAAGATAACAAATTTATTTTGCAAGTGGAGAATACTTCAAAACATATTGTTGGTGATCGGATAATGCCTCTTGCTTTTTACCAGAAGATCTAGACGCAGTGGACCAAGATGTCCAAAACATTACATTATTTGCTCCATAATCCTCACATTCCTCAGCGGACACTTGCCCGTTACTGTTATTATCAAGAGAAATTGAACATTCTACGGTGTCAGAAATAATATCAAACACAGTTCCACCGCTTTCAGTGGTATGGAACAATCCAAGCTGATGTCCCATTTCATGAGCAGCTGTTTCACCCAATAGTTGTGAGTCCAAGGTCGATCCAGAAGCATGAGCAGACAGACTGCATAGCACTCCATTCCAAGAATTAACGATGCCCATTGATCCAGGAATACCTGCGGCATTCCCCAAGATGCCTGACCAGTTTCCGGAATAATCTTCAATAAAAAATAAATTAACTGCGCCAGTTAATCCTTGTGAAATAAGTGCTGAAGTAGTAATATTTGTAAACGTTCCAGAAACTGCTGAATATTGAGTGTCACTGATTGCTATTGTTTCGTTGATCTCAAGAGTGATCCCATTATCAGAGTAGATACCTGACATTACATTCAAGGCAGCGGAAATTTCACTGGCAGACCATGTAGTTCCTGTGATGTAGGGTTGAATTGTAATTGTAGTTGTAGAAGTGGTTATGCCTGTACGTAGTGCTAAATTTATCCGGTCGTTACTGTAGGCTTTGAAAGTCCATTCCCCTTTACTAGCACTGAAGCTAGGTGACTGAGGAATTAAAACATTTGCATATCCGGAAGATCCAATATTCCCGCTAGAAGCCTCGTATAAATTAGGGTTCGAAGAGATACTTAAAATATCTGTTCCACTGGGATCGGTTAATGAATAAAATTTTATATTGGAATTACTGCCAAGGAAAATAGACAAAAGAAAAGAGATACCGTCCTCTGGCACAACAAACGAACCAGAAAAAAGTCCGTCACTTCCAACGGTTTGAGTTATTTCAGAAATAGTAGTGTTAAGTCCATCTAATCTTATTTTTAAACTACTGACACCGGAAAGTTCCTCAATACTTTTATTCTCAACTCCATCATCGTTGAGAAAAAGACGACCGCATGAATTCAAAATCAATACTATGAAAATGCAAAAGCAGATCAAAAAAAACCTAATGTATACCGGGTTTCTTTTTTGCAAAAACATTATTTTTTGTCCAAAAATTCAGTTTGATTGATTAGTAGTAAAAAACATCCAAATATTTATGTAGGCTAAGATTTAGTTTCGATTAAGATAATTTAGGATCCAGCATAGTAAAAATACTTAAAAAAGTCTGGAATTTACTCATGATTGGGATTTCCCAGTTTTTTCTATAATAGTTTCAAACATGCTGTTGTTTTTCGCTCCAGTAGTATCTTAAAAAATTCATTTATAACTTTTAAGATGTCCTCCGGATCAGCACCCGAAATTGAGTCTAATAGAAATTGTCTTTGATTGGAGATTATGTTTTACCAACTCTGAGACGACAATCAAATGAAATAGAGAAACAGAAATCAGTCCTGAATGATTCCAACCATATTCTGGTAATCATAATTTCAAAAATGTAAACCACACTTAGTTTGTGTCAATACGCATTGGGATTAATAAATCCCCTGAACAGAGTCAGAAACAAAATTTTAAGATCTAACCAAATAGTCCATCGTTCGATATAATACAAATCACATTCGATACGTTTTTCCAGAGATGTATTACCCCTCCATCCGTTAATTTGCGCCCAACCGGTTATACCGGCTTTTACTTTGTGTCGAAGCATGTAATGTGGAATTTGACTTTTAAATTTCTCAATAAATATAGGACGTTCCGGCCTAGGGCCGACCAGGCTCATTTCTCCTTTGAATACATTGAATAGTTGTGGCAGTTCATCCAAACTGTATTTGCGAAGAAAGATACCAAATTTTGTACGGCGTTCATCATTTTCACTAGCCCAAACAGCACCTGTCTGCGATTCAGCATCTAAACGCATAGAACGAAATTTTAATGCACGAAAAATCCTTCCGTCAAGTCCCATTCTTTCCTGACCATAAATAGCAGGTCCTGATGATGTGAGTCTTACCAACAAGGTAATCAAAATCATAGCAGGAGCAAAAATAACGATAGCACAAAATGAACCACAAATGTCCAATATTCTCTTCAGAACCTTATTCCATCCGGTCATAGGGCTTTGTACTAACGTTACAACCGGAATGCCATCAAAGGATTCTATCTCAGTATGCATTGTACGGAAAGTGCCCAGGTCTGGAATAATACTAACATCAACCCACTGTTCTGCCAGAGTTTTTTTCAATTGTGGGAGAATGTTATGATCTTCTGAGGAAAGTGTAATAAAAACTTGATCAATTTGGTTTTCCTGAATAGTCTGATTCAGTTGATCAATTCTACCAATTCTTGGAATATCCGATGGAATTTCTGAGTTTGAATTACTCCCAGTTTCAACAACACCTATGAGGATTATTCCAAGAGATTTTAGATTTTCTAGATGCTCAAGAAATTTTTTCGCAGAAACACCACTTCCTATAAGAAGAACATTTTCAACATGTTTACCAGTGGTGTGAAGCCAATTTAAAGTTGATCTTGTAAGTAGTCGTGAAAAAAACAATAAAATTATTAAGCAAGTTATAAAATAGATTGAGTGGATCCGCGAAAAAGAAAATTCTCTATAGAAAAATGCGGCAACTAAAGTTAGCAATATTAAGCTGAATGTTGCACGTAAAAGATGAAATAATTCACGACTGGGTAGAATGACTTTGTGCAAACGATAAACTCCACTGAAAGAGAAGACTAAGCCAGTTAAAACAGTAACAAAAAGTGCGGCTTTCAGGTACTCATCATGTGAGGGAATGATTGATACAGGAGGGTGGTTGAACCAATTAAAGCGTAGCTGATAAGCTATTTCCCATGCTCCAAATACCAAAGACATATCCATTATCCGGAGTACTGAAACAAAAATTTGAGTATGTTTTTTCAGCATCTGATTAATTCGAACGGGGTTGAAAATACATTTAATGGTGGAGCATGAGGATTAAAATTAATCAAATACTTTAAGAGGTTATGCAAAATTTTCATCCAAATTTAATTCGACTTTTAGTCTTTGATTTAGATAGCCTTACTGCCAATTATGATCAGCAATCATGGGATGTATTTCGTCAGTTTTTGTTAGTTCTGGATGATCGTGATTTTGCGATTTTACTGGTTTCCGAGTACATCGAAGCTTCTGAATGGGAATCATTATCTAAACTGTCTGTTTTGCGAAATTCAATAGAAAAAGCATTCCAAAATAATCCTGCATTGTTGGCAAAAGACGTTTTTTGTTTTACTGATAAGCCGGAAATACAAAAAATCATTTCTCATGCCAGTCAAAACTTTGCTGGAAGTAACAGCTGTACAAATCAAAATGGTGGCCTACAATTTCAACAAATACACGACATGTTACAAATATTTCATCCAAGCAGAATTTCTGCAGCAGATTTGTCTGCTAAAATTCTCAAAATTAAGTGTCACTCTCAGCAGGTACCTTTAATGCTTGGAATCGGAGGCCCTGACGAATGCGGGCACCCATTTTTTGTTGGTGAATTGACAGACGCACTTGAAGATAAAGAGCTATTAGTCTCAAGCCTAGATCTGTCCCTTGTTTTGGGTACAGAATTTCAAGATAACGATGTATCAACAGATAAATTGGCATCCACACTATGGCGTTCAGAAGAAATTAGAAACTGGGTTATTGAAGAAGTTTTGCGTCCATATAGCCAGGGACAACAAGTTTATTTAGAAAATCCTCCTCAATTTATTCAGGAGTATGAAGTATGTACATTCCCCTTTTTTCTCGCTCCAGAAATGATTTTGTTGATTTGGGGTACTACCGTTTTTCTTCCTGAGTTTGAAAAATTAATCGACGTCCGTGTTTTACTGGAACTTTCCGAAAAAACTGCAGCAGCCCGATTGTTTGCCCTGGATGACCGAGAAAATTTCGATCAGTCATTTATTGAAACCTATCTTCAGAAAGAAGGCAAATTTTACGCTGAATATTTAGATCAGTTTAATGTGCAGAACAAAATAGATTACAGAATTAATTTCGAAAATTTTAACGCATTCAGGCTTATAGAAAACTCCTAACTTTTCTCAAAACGCCATAAATCTTCCTTTAGTTTTTGTTCTTCTTCAGGTGTCAGTTGAGGCAAATCTTCATTATTTTTATCTTCCTTCCAACGTTTTGAGCGAAATACTATCCACATCAATCCAATTAAAATTCCTGTTCCTGGAAGAATCCAAAGTACTAAATTAAAACCTTGTTTTGGTGGCGCACGTAAAATCCATTCTCCATATCGCTTAACAAAAAATTCTCTTATTTCTTCTTCAGACTTTTTATTTTTCATTAGTTCACGAATTTTATTTTTTATGCTGTTTGAAAATCCTGCTTCAGAATCTTTGACAGACAATCCCTGACAGGTAGGACA
>CAZOTX010000010.1:0-11459 GCA_964582835.1 uncultured Pseudomonadota bacterium
TTAATAAATCTGACGATGTGGGTAGAACTGCCTTGATGGAGGCAAGTTCTTTTGGGCGGTTTGGTGTTGTAAAACGTCTGCTGGAATCAGGTGCAAATGTTAATACTGTAGACAATCAAAAAATGACTGCATTGATGTTTGCAACACTTGAGGGACGAGAACGAGTTGTAAGCTTATTGATTGACTGGAAAGCCGACGTTAATGCTACTGATGAGGAAGGGATTTCCTCACTGATGCTTGCTGGAAATGAAGGCAGGACAGAAATTACTCGGCTGTTGATAAAAAACGGAGCAAAAATTAATTGGCAAAGTAAGAGTGGAAGTTCCGCACTGATGGAAGCTGCTTTGGAAGGGCGTACTGATACAGTTAAATTACTTGTTGACGCAAATGCGGACACATCATTGTTAGATTTGTTAGAAAGAACTGCTCTTGTTATTGCAGAACAACAAGGCCATTTAGATATTGTGGAAATGTTGAAATAAAAGTATTTAACATCACGCCACCATTTTTTCTGCTACTTCTAAAACTTTTAATTTCAATCTGCTGTAGCTCAAATCGACAAAGTGAAACAATCGGAGTGGAAAGATCACATAGAGTTTATAGAAGCAGAAATGCTAAAACGTGGAAGTGAGCAAGGTGCTTCTACAATTCTTCAAGAGTTTTGCACTAGATTATCATCAACAATTCAGCATTTTTTTGCAGAATCCGATTCATTTTTTCCAGATGCCACTTTAAATGTTGAACAACATGCCTTCATGCACTCTCTGCAACTTTATGATATGAAGTCAGTAATGCGTCTGGTTGCAAACTATGATGCTACTAAAGGTCTAAAAGTTGTCCTTCCTGGGATAGAAAAAAGTTATCGTTCTCTAATGGTTATAAAGCAGTTAGAACAGTTTTCAAATAACTCACTTGAATCCTCTTCTTTAGATGCATACAAATCCCGATTGGAAGAGGCCTTGAGTAAGGTACTTAAATGTCGACGGGAAGATCTGTACGAAGAAGATGTGTTGGCAGAAAAAATGGTTGTGGTTTCGGGGGCTTCAGAGGCACTAAGGAATAAGTTTTTTTCGGAACGATTGCGAACGCTTTTTTCGTCAAATTATCGTGCATACCTGATGCTCAAAAACCGTTATTTTTTAAAGCAATTAAAACGGTTTTGTAAAACCCAAAAAAAATCCGTAACACAGCTAGGTCGTTTGGTAAAACTAAACTCCAAGTTTAAAAACGATGAAGATGGTTCCATCGATCCATTTGTAGAGGATTTAGATTTTCGCACAATTGAGGAGTTGGTAAAGGAACAGTTCTCAAAACATTCAAAACAGTTGGAAGAATGTGAGGAGTTAGGAAAACTTCAAACTATGGAAGATACCACAACTGCCAGTAACCAAATTTCTGTTAAAACTAACAAAACTGGTGGTGCACAGGAAAACTTTAGAATTGAAAAAAAACAAGTGGTAAGAATTAAAAAGTTTGATCCTGTCGGAATAGAAATATCTAAAGAAACAATGTCTTCATATGAGCAGTTATGTGGCATTTATGCAGATCCTTTAGAAAATTTGTCTGCCAGTATTAGTCCGGTTCCAGAATGTTCTTCACCATATTTTCGTTCCAGAGTTGAAGAATATAAAGATGAATTTGCAAATTATTTCCAACATTTGCATGGAGGGAATTTACAGGTAATTACTGCAAGTCATAATTTTACGGTAGAACTACTATTACAGCGTGGACAAGAATACCACGCAGCAGAAAGGTGGGGGGTAGTGCCAAAATATAAACAAGAAGAAGAGTCAATATATTTTCGTTCTATGGAAGACACGACTCGTTTTTTGGACCGTAAAGCAGAATGGAGCATGTTGATTCATGCAAGGCTGCCCTTCAGAATTATTTTCCCAACCGAAAAGTCAAAGACACTTGAAATCGAAAAAAACAAGTTATGTGTTTTTCAAATTGGTACAGCATTTTTTGACCAGAACCATCAAAAAAAATTTGACGGATATCCAGACGTTTTTTTCAAATTAATGTTTAGCGGACACCTTTTGACTGGAAAAAATGCTGTAATTTATGTTGAAGAAGATCCTTTTTTCACCACAACACTTTTACAAATGTGGCATTGCCGTGGACTGATTTACCTATTTTTGATGGCCATTTCCCAACGTTTTGCCATAGAACTATCGTCCTCCCTAAAGGATTTTTTTGTCGAAGTTTTACCAAAAACTCTCCATGTTAACGGCAGGATTATTCCGACTGCACTCCCAAAGGATTTTGAATTAATTAGTGAAGAAAAATAAATCCAAACTGTATTTCTTGTTGCCTTGAATTATGCTTTGTCGAATTTCTTGTCTTCATGTATGTGATACTATAAAACAGTATGGTATGTTTGATTTATTTCTACTGAGCCTTGTAGTATGCTAAAAAGCAGTTTTAAAACTTTTTTCATAAAACTGAAAGGAGATATCAATGAAAGAAAACTATAAACCAAAAGGAAGTGGACATCGCCGCTATTCAAAACGTGTAACTGAGACGAATGCTCGCGCTGCAAGTAGGGGGATGCTTTATGGAGTTGGCTTCAAAAAAGGTGATTTCCAAAAGTCACAAGTTGGCATTGCTTCCACATGGGGTACCGTTACACCATGTAACATGCACATTAACTCTTTGGCAGAGCATGCCTCACGAGGTGTTAGAAAAGCAAAAGGAATGCCTTTGATTTTTGGAACTATTACTGTTTCAGACGGCATTTCAATGGGAACTGAGGGTATGAAATATTCACTTGTTTCAAGAGAAGTAATTGCCGATTCGATTGAAACGGTTGTTAACTGTCAAAGTTATGACGGCCTGGTTGCCATTGGAGGATGTGACAAAAATATGCCTGGCTGTTTAATTGCTATTGCCAGACTAAATCGTCCTGCAGTTTTTGTCTATGGAGGAACGATTCTTCCGGGAGTTCATAAAGGTCAAGAGGTGGATATTGTTTCTATTTTTGAGGCTGTAGGGAAGGAAGCTGCGGGTTTGATTACACAAGTCGAATTGGAAGAAGTGGAGTCGTGTGCAATTCCGGGAGCAGGATCATGTGGGGGAATGTACACAGCGAACACAATGGCTTCTTCCATCGAAGCACTGGGTATGAGCTTGCCGAATAGTTCGGCACAAGAGGCCGTTTCAGAGGATAAAGTACGGGATTGTGTGGAAGCAGGAGAAGCAGTTTTAAGCTTGATTAAAGATAACATTTGCCCGAGTGACATCCTCACCCGAGAGGCTTTTGAAAATGCAATTACTGTGGTTATGGCACTAGGTGGTTCTACCAATGCTGTTTTGCATTTGCTAGCCATGGCGCATGCAGCAAACATCAAACTGGAACTGGATGACTTTTCTAAAATTGGTGAAAAAGTACCAGTTCTGGCTGATTTGAAACCAAGCGGGAAATATTTAATGAGTAATTTTGTCAAAATAGGGGGGTTACCACCGTTGATGAAAATGCTTCTTGATGCAAAGTTATTGCATGGTGACTGTCTGACGGTTACTGGAAAAACAATTCGAGAAAATTTGGAAAACATTTCTCCATATAGTGACAATCAAGAAATTGTGCATTTGTTGTCAGATCCTATCAAAAAAACGGGTAACCTTGTAATTCTTCGAGGAAATCTTGCTTCTGAAGGTGCTGTAGCCAAAATTTCTGGTAAAGAAGGTGAATTTTTTAAAGGAAATGCACGTGTATTTAATTCTGAAGAAGAGGCGTTGGATCGAATTTTAGATGGAACTGTAATTAAAGGAGATGTGATTGTTATTCGTTACGAAGGTCCAAAAGGTGGACCGGGTATGCGTGAAATGCTTTCACCAACCTCTGCAATCATGGGACGTGGTTTGGGACAAGACGTAGCACTGATTACGGATGGACGATTTTCTGGAGGTTCTCATGGTTTTGTGATTGGGCATATTACTCCAGAAGCATATGATGGAGGATTACTTGCGATCGTTGAAAATGGGGACCTAATTACAATTGATATTTTGAATAGGAAAATTGATTTGGAAGTTCCGGAAGATGAAGTAAAAAGACGTCAAGCTTACTGGACACGACCTGAAACTCATTACATACGTGGAGTACTTGCAAAATATTCAAAAATTGTAAGCTCTGCATCACTGGGCGCAGTAACTGATCTTGACTGAAATTTGAGGGTAAACACAATGCTTTCCAATGAAAAATTTCAAAGAGATACTCTTTCTGCATTGAGTGATTCTCAGTTACGTAGCAATTTTAAACGGGCCATGTCTGGATTAATGGAAAAACGACAAGCGGTATTTCCTGATTCAAAAGAGTGGCAAAAAACACGGGAATTTGGTAGTTCGATTCGGAAAAATGCTTTGCGAAATCTTCCTGAACTTCTTGAGCAGTTGGAAGCTAATTGTACCAAAAATGGTATTGAAGTTCATTGGGCTGAAACAGTTGATGAAGCAAACGATTTGGTGCTTGGAATTGCCAAGCGGCATAATGTAAAAAAGGTGGTCAAAGGAAAGTCTATGGTTTCAGAGGAAATGGAATTGAATCATTTTCTTGGACAGCATGGTATTGAAGCTCTGGAAGCAGACTTGGGTGAGTTTATTATTCAGGTTGACCATGAATTACCTTCGCATATCATAATGCCTGCAATTCATAAAAATAAAGAACAAATTTCTGAAATATTTAACAAAAAAGTAGATCCTGGAACGCTAGCAGTGAGTGCAGAAGAAATGACCGCTATTGCCCGTAGAGTTTTACGTCAGAAGTTTTTTGAAGCGGATATGGGTGTTTCAGGAGTTAACTTTGCAGTGGCAGAAACAGGGACACTTTGTTTGGTAGAAAACGAGGGGAATGGCAGGTTTTGTACGACTTTGCCAAAAGTTCACGTGGCAGTGATGGGTATTGAAAAAGTGTTACAACGGCTCGAGGATGTCCCTTCATTATTAAGTTTGTTGACCCGTTCCGCAACAGGGCAATCCATAACGACTTATTTCAATATGATTACATCTCCACGGAAACCAGACGAGAAAGACGGGCCTCAAGAGATTCATTTGATTTTGCTGGATAATGGACGTTCCAGAATACACAATGACGATTTGTTAAGAAACACTTTGCTATGTATCCGTTGTGGTGCCTGTATGAACCATTGTCCTGTTTATACGCGCATCGGTGGACATGCCTATAGTACAACTTATCCCGGTCCTATTGGAAAAATTTTTACTCCCCAAATCAAGAGCCTTCGAGAAACCGGGTATTTAGTGGATGCGTCGAGTTTATGTGGGGCCTGTGTTGATGTGTGCCCGGTAAAAATTCCAATTACGGAAATTTTGTTGCGTTTGCGTCATGATAACGCTGAAATTAAAAGAAAAATTTCTTTAAATGAATTTGATGGTTTGAAAGCAAAAATTGAAAGTTTGATTTGGAAAGGATGGGCAATAGTTTTTTCCAACCCGTCAATATATCGTTTAAAAATTCTTGGTATTGCAAAAATTGTGAATTTTGCTCCAGATTGGCTTCCACTTATCCGCAATTGGACTTTGGCGCGTTCAAAGATATCTTTTTCTAAAAAAAATTTACATCAACTTGTCCAGGAGGAAGGATTGAGTAATGAATAATAAATCAACTGCCCGTGAAAATATTCTTTTAAATCTTCGTAAATCTTCTTTTGTGCCAAATATTAAATCGCATGACTATCCAGTTATGGGCAACAAGCTTTGGTCTTTACAGGAGAAAGTTGAGCAACTTAAAATAAAGATGGAAGCAGATCATTCTGAAGTTTTGCTGTGTTCGAAAAATTCCTGGGGGGAGATTTTTCGTTCAGTTGTGAAAGAAAAAAATATTGAAAAAATACTTTGTGGAATAAATACCGATTTGGATCAAAGTCTCCGTGAGATGTACCAAAATACACCTGAGGAAATACCCAAATTAGTAAATTATGAAAAACCTATTGAGGATTCTAAAGAAATTGTTTTTGACATTGATGCTGCCATCACAACAACACGTGGTGGCATTGCGGAAACAGGATCACTTATAATTTGGCCAACTCCCGAAGAACCTCGTTTAATGTCGTTGATTCCACCGATTCACATCGCGGTGCTTTATGCAGATACAATTTACAACACTTTTTTGGAAGCTATGACTACTGAAAAATGGAATTTTGGGATGCCTAGTAATGCGCTTCTTATTTCAGGTCCTTCAAAAACAGCTGATATTGAGCAAACTCTTGTTTATGGGGTTCACGGATGTAAAGAGCTGGTCGTGATCTTGATTCAGTGAGGTATGATAACTAAAACATAATGCAACAAACTGATATTATTATAATTGGTGGTGGAATCGTAGGACTCGCCACGGCCTACCAATTCTCCCTTGAATTCCCACAACTTAATATTATTCTGTTGGAGAAAGAAGAACAATTAGCTGAACATCAAACTGGACATAATTCAGGAGTCTTGCACACTGGGATCTATTATAAACCAGGATCTCTAAAAGCGCTAAACTGCATTGAAGGAAAATCCAGGATGGAGGATTTTTGCCGTAAAGAAGAAATAGATTTTGAGATTTGTGGGAAAGTGATTGTGGCAATTTCGGAATCTGAACTGCCTGCTTTGGAAAAAATTTTTCAACGTGGGCGAACTAATGGAGTTAGTTGTGAAATGATCGGAGCAGAACAACTTCATGAACTTGAACCACATGTAGCAGGTATTAAAGCCGTGTATGTTCCTGAAGCGGGGATAGTTGATTATACTCAAGTCTGCAAGCGACTTGCATTTCATATTAGGAATAATGAATCTAATAAAATTCTTTGCTCCACAAAAGTTGTTGGGATTCACAATTATGAACGCATTATTGTAGAGACTGAGCATGGTGAATTTGAATCCAATTTTCTGGTTAACTGTGCTGGATTATATTCTGATAAAATAACTGCTATGACTCAAACTCCTGAATCAAAAATTATTCCCTTCCGGGGAGAATATTACGAAGTTCGTCCAGAAAAACATTACTTGTGCAGAAATTTAATTTATCCTGTTCCTGATCCTAATTTCCCCTTTTTAGGTGTGCATTTCACGCGTATGATTAACGGATCTATAGAATGTGGCCCAAATGCCGTACTGGCTTTTGCCAGGGAAGGTTACAGTCGTTGGACTGTTAATTTTATGGAACTAGCTGAAATATTAAGTTATTCGGGATTCATAAAATTAGCTGTAAAATACTGGCGTGCAGGAGCTGGAGAAATGTGGCGTTCTTTAAGTAAGGCTGCTTTTACAAAGGCATTGCAACGACTTGTCCCAGAGATTTCTTCAGATGACTTGAATCCAATGCCGGCCGGTATAAGGGCACAGGCGGTTTTGTCCAATGGAGACTTGGTTGATGATTTTATAATTCAGGAAAACGAAAAAATCATTAATATATGTAATGCACCTTCACCTGCAGCAACTTCTTCTCTAAATATTGGTAAAAACATAGTGGACATCGTAGCAAAGCGCTTCTAAGATTATTTTTGATTAAAATGTCACTTGTATATTTTGTTTTTCCGGAAAATCAGTTTTTCAGTTCATTCTGCCAACGTGTTAAAACTTCATCTAGCAAATTAAGGGGTAGCTTAAAATATCCTCTACGCGGAGGTACAAGGAATTCACTTTGGTTCCATCCGAGAGAAAATAAGTTTTGAAAACAAAAATAGCCACTCGTAAGAACTGGTCGAATTTCTAAAATTTTTACATTGGAGGGTGCAAATAAAATATTTGTCAATCCTGCACCGTGTGGAGCGATAACGTGTGAAGCAGACCTGAATAGATGAACTTGTTCTGCGATACTCAATTTCTCTAAATATATCTTAGTAAATTTGTATTTTCTAAGTAAGGGTAAGAACTCATCTTCATTTGATAAATGTCGTTTCACAGCTAATTTTCTGGAGATATAAATTCGTTTTACGGTTTTTGAAGAATGAGAATTTGGCAGGCATTTTTTAGGGACAAATCTTTCAAAAAAAGCCTGTACTAATTTAACTTTTTTTGAGTCCCAATCTGGAGAGTTTATTCTCGGAATTATGAGTCGCTTTACAATGAAAATATCTGGAGGCAAAACCCGCACCTCAAATTTTGCCATTTTTAAAAAATTAACAAAATTTTTAGGCATAAACTCTGGAACTAGTACTGGATAATTTTTGTAAGCAATTAGATGAGGTAATAAATCTGTAAGCAGGTGATAATAGCTGTAAATATGAGGGGAAATTCCTAAATGGTAAGTTCCGGAAAGGACACTTGCTAATTTTGGGTCAGGTAATCCATGACTCAGTCGTTTTTCTACACTTCTTCGATGATCTCCTACACCGGGATTTTGTTCCGGACGAGCTAGATCCCAGGGATATTTCTGAAAATGGAACCAGATTTTACTTCCAGACTGTACCAGACCGTCGGCACCTGAAAGTAGAGCTTCTTCAAGAATTAACGACACGATTTAATTTTTTTCAGTTGGCACGATCAACGATAGACTTTGAGTGGTAATTTTTTATGGCGATCAATAAACAATCCAATTGGTGTTTGTAGTAGTTACAATATAAAAATTCAAAGTGATACTAATAATTGAGTATTAGCGATAAAAAAATAAGTGTACGATTTTTGCCAAGCCTTTTTCAATAGTAATTGCAGTGTCCATTTTAAGTATTACCTGTATTCATTGCATAGTGTACATCTTATACAGGGGTCTGATGAAAATTGTGTTCAATTTTTCAAATGATTTAGCTTTACTTTGGTTGAGAACTTTGACCAGTTCAAGTCAAAATGTGGAACAATTTTGATTTTTCTCCATTCATTATATCGACTGGGATTTAATGTATCCCCCATTTTTTCATCAAAACACAGTCTATATACTCACTGAGATCCTCTACTAACAACAAGTCATAAATTATTATCTCATTATCAATACAGGTATTGGAAGTTTATGAGTGTGATTATTTTAGAGTAGCGTTAATGATTTTTGAAATTTCTTGGATGTTCTCAATTCACTGAGAAAAAAGTGATAGTTCGGATAATTTTTTACCTCATCCAGATTTGTAAATTTTCCAGCAAAAGTGAGGGCAGTAAAATGACAGCCAAATCATCAGAATGGTTTAGAAGCTAGACCAAGAATTGAACCAATGAACTTTGTGCAACAGTGATGATCATCAAATATATGTGTGCTTCAGAAGGATGCGGTAAAAAAATCTAAACGCCATTCGGGTGAAACAGTTTCTGCATTGAATTTGGGTTGAGGGAAAAATTTTGCAGGTCGTAAGGTTAGCAAATGTGAATTTGTATCTAAGTGCAACAGGCCTTTTGGATTACCATCACTCATGAAAACCCCTTCATCTGAACGTGCTTCAAACATTCCGACTCCCATTCCTGCGAACATGCCCAAGGCCATACCTTTAATAACATATTGTGGAAATAATTTATCCTCTTTATCTTCATCCTGCAAAGCCCAGATCGCAAGCCCAGAAACACCGCCAATTGCAGCGCCCCAGAGACTATTGTAAAAAACAATTTGCAGAGATTCCGAACGCGCACTAGTTATACCTCCAAAAAATATGCTGCCAGCAAGTGCACAAATGCTTACAGTTCGTTTTAGCCAATTCATTCAGTCCTCCATTTTTGGCATTAGTGTAAGTTAAAGTAACAAAGTAAATCTCAGCAACTTCTAGTAATAAATTATAACAAAGACAAAATATACAAGGGTTAGG
The DNA here is from genome assembly GCA_964582835.1 of uncultured Pseudomonadota bacterium. GTDB lineage: Bacteria > SAR324 > SAR324 > SAR324 > NAC60-12 > Arctic96AD-7. The sequence continues at coordinate 9,714 of CAZOTX010000010.1, forward strand.
CCATTTTGTCTCTGAATGCAAACTATCTTTGACGATTTTTTAAAACTGAAGTGAAAAAAACCTTAAACAGTTTTCAAGAGTTTTAACTAAAAAGAGGTTTAAATTTATGAGAGGGAATATTTCAAAAAATGAGGAAAAAATGGTAACACCTATGTTTCTTAAAGTTACAGAAAAAATTATATGAATTCAACCAACAATTTCAAAGGGCATCATTAAGATCATTTTTTTGTTTTTAAAATAGGGATTTTGTTATCCAGAACAAGATAGAGACGGATTATTTGTTAAAAGCGTTTCAAGTTCCAATAAAAAATTACTGGTGGTTTCAGTATTGTTAAATAGACTAAAATAGTTTTGTCGAAGAAAACTCGCAAACTGTCCTTGTCTTTCTTTATTACATCCCATCATTTGAGCCAGTGCAATCAGATTGTTCCCCTGACCCTGAGAGGCCTCTTCACTTAAAAATGCCCATTGAGTTTCGAGATATTGAATTCGTTGATGTCTAGAGTATTCCCAATTTTTACAACCAGAGGTTCCTTTAGTACTTGCACCAGTAAAAGTTGGCGATAATGTAATGTCGAGTGAAAACTCCCCAGGATCATTATTAGCAAATCCCATTGGACCTCCTTTGTGGCACGCCCATAAGTCTTCATTGTAAAAGAAAAGACCAATTGTCAACAGCAGAATTATTCCCCAACGCATGATTTTTCCTGTTTAAGATAAATTGCAGACGTTTTGCAATTCATGATTAGCAGTGATCCATTTCCTAAGTTCAGCCAAGAACTCTGGAGTCTGTTTTGTTGTTTCAAATATTTGAACTGTTTGCTGACGATGTTTCCATAACATATGTAAAAACGATGATGTTGACGATTGCGGACAACTCATAAGCTTTACCAAAGCCTCAAGATAGGGGCCGTGTCCTTTTACGGTTTCCTCTAACAGTTGTGAGTGGGACTGCTGGAGGAATTGCCGCCTAGAATGTTTTATGTATTGTGAAAAATCCCAATTTTTACATCCCAGCGTTCCAGATGTACTTGCACTAGAATAAACTGGAGAGAGAGTAATATCAACCCACGACATAATTGGATCACTATTAGAAACACCCATGAAGCCTTCTCCGCGACAGGCTGCATGAAGTTGAGTATACCCAAGGAAAAATAATATAAAAGCAGATATCAATACACCAACTTCTAGGTATTTACCATGGTGAGAAACAAATCCAAACATGAAGCCTTTAAATCTAAAACTGGAGAATGTAGTCGAGATTTCCGATTGAAAAATGTTTAGCCGCGGACTTTTTCGGATTTTCGGATTACCTGAGATTTTATGGAATCAACCCCTTTGGAAATAGCTTTGTATAGATTCTCATGGTCGGCTTTACTGGCAAGCAGCTTGTTTCTGTAACTGCAATTTATGCCCACATGATAAAATTTCTCTGTTACTTTGTTCAGTTTAACGTGAAAAGGGTATTTATCGTCAGTAATTTTTATCAGTTCTTCAAAAGTCTGATGTACATGTTCAGACACAGCTTTTGAGTTTCGAATATTTTTGAATGAAAGATGAATGGGCATTTCCCTCCGATTGAAAAAAATTTAAAAAATAATGCAGTAAGTTAAATTTTTGGTATTTGAATGAAGATTATATAATTAGAAGTATAAAAAATCATGTGTTATTTTAGTGGTGGTTCTTTCCCTGGATTGGCTACAGAAAGCTTCGATGATTTGTCTGTATCTACTGTCGGTAATTCTA